>JABMQM010000364.1 GCA_013203195.1 Desulfobacteraceae bacterium
CATATCGATATTGATTCTTCATCGCCTCCGCGCAGCGCATTGGGGGGGTCATCCGTGGCGGCCGTGGCCCTTGTTGCGGCATTTTCAAAGATTTTACAAAAATCAGGCCAAAAGCCGATTTCCCTGCCAAAGACAGCTTTGTTTGCCCATGTACTTGAAGCGAGTGTGGCCGGCGTACCGTGCGGGTTGCAAGACCAGCTGGCCGCAGCATATGGTGGTGCTAACGTATGGTACTGGTCGGGAAGCTATCAAGGACCTTTGTTTAGAAAGAAGACCCTTATCAAAAAAAATAAATTAAAGGGTTTTGAGCAGCATCTGTTGCTGGCGTACTGCGGCATACCGCACGAGTCGAGTGATGTGAACAGAAAATGGGTGCGGCAGTTTCTTGCAGGAAAGTATCGTGGACTTTGGGCTGAAATCGTAGTATGTACTCAAAAATTTGCAGAGGCCCTGGCACAGAAAAACATAAAAGATGCCTGTTTGGCGATGAACAGGGAAACGGCCATCAGGAGAAGGATGACACCCGAGGTGCTTGACAAGATGGGGGTGGAGCTTGTTGAGTCCGCCATGACAAACAACTGCGGTGCCAGATTTACAGGAGCCGGGGGCGGCGGTTGTTTATGGGCACTGGGCAAAATCGAAGATATTGACAAATTAAAACATACATGGGAAATTATTCTTTCTCAAAGACCGGAAGCTTGCATGCTTGATGCCAAGTTGGATTCTGAAGGGGTTTTGTGAAGGGTTTGATTGTAGGATTATTTATAACCATCAACTAGTTGACGAGGAAGGAAAAATGAATTTTCAGGACGTAATTATGAGGTTAGAGAAATTCTGGGCGCAAAAAGGATGCGTAGTGGCTCAACCCTATGATATCGAGGTCGGTGCCGGAACATTTCATCCGGCTACGCTTCTAAGAGCGCTTGGCCCGGAACCCTGGAATGTAGCTTATGTCCAGCCTTCCAGACGGCCGACAGACGGTCGTTATGGGGAAAACCCAAACCGGTTGCAGCACTATTATCAATATCAGGTAATATTGAAACCTTCTCCTTACGATGTGCAGCAACAGTATCTGCAAAGCCTGAAGGTTCTGGGGGTCGATCCTCTTGAGCACGATATCAGATTTGTCGAGGACGATTGGGAATCCCCCACTCTGGGTGCCGCCGGCCTGGGGTGGGAAGTCTGGCTGGATGGTATGGAGATTACCCAGTTTACTTATTTTCAACTGTGCGGCAGTGTGGAATTATTCCCCATATCCGTGGAATTGACTTACGGATTAGAACGGATTGCCATGTATCTCCAAGGCGTGGACAGCGTATTCGATTTGAAATGGAACGATAAGATCACATATGGAGACGTGCACCATCAGCAGGAAGTCGAACAGTCGACCTACAATTTTGAAGAGGCCGATGTGAAAATGCTGCTCGATTTGTTTGATAAATACGAGGCTGAGTCGAGCCGGATGATAAAGAAAGCACTGGTTCTTCCGGCCTATGAGTACTGCCTGAAATGTTCGCATACCTTTAACCTTCTGGATGCGCGCGGTGCCATCAGCGTTGTCGAAAGAACCAGCTACATAGGGCGCATAAGAAACCTTGCCAGAGCATGTGCTGAAGGATACCTAAAGCAAAGAGAAACCATGGGTTACCCGTTGATGAACAGGTGAGTTTAACGGTTAAAGGATTATCGGGTTTTGTGTTTTTCTGTTATTTTGACTCATTGAAAAGACAGAGGTGAATATGAAAAGTTTATTGCTTGAGATAGGGGCAGAAGAGATTCCAGCGGGTTACATTGAGCCTGCACTTCAGTCGTTGTCATCGACGTTAATGCAAAAATTGACCGATGCCCGTATTACGCACGGCAGTGCTAAAGTTTTTGCGACTCCCCGGCGACTGGCGTTAGAAATCAAAAAGGTTGCTGACAAGCAGAAGCCTTTGACTTCGGAAGTTTTAGGACCTCCTGAAAAGGTGGGGTTGGATAAAGACGGCCGTCCCACCATGGCCGCCAAAAAATTTGCCGAAAAGGTAGGCGTTTCCGTAGACGCGTTGGCCGTTAAGGAAACGAAAAAAGGTCGTTATTTATCTGCCAAGATTACCGAAAAAGGTCTCGCTACACGAACGCTTCTGAAAACTATTCTGCCGGAAGTGATTCTGGCGACACCTTTTCCTAAAACCATGAAATGGGCCGAGCTTGATATTATGTTTACACGGCCCATCCATTCGATCGTGGCCCTTTTGGGAAACCAGGTTATTCCCTTTGAGGTGGGGGCTACCAAAAGCGGCCGGCATACATTCGGACACTTTTTTATGCACCCTAAAAATGTGAAAATTTCTACACCGGCAGATTATGTTAAAACCCTGCGCGACGCTAAAGTTTATGTTGATTTGGATGCACGCAGGAAACTTGTTGAGCGCGAAATCAATAAAGCCGCCAAAAAGGTCGGGGGCCGGGTTTTACCTGACGAAGAGCTTGTTGATATTGTAAAAAACCTGGTTGAATACCCCGTTGCCACCGTGGGCAAGTTTGATAAAGAGTTCCTTGAAATACCCCGTGAGATATCGATAACCGTCATGCGGGAACATCAGAAATATTTTGCCGTAATTAATAAAAAAGGGAACCTCATGCCCTATTTTATTGCCATGAACAATACCCGTACAAAAGATATGAATCTGGTTGCCACGGGGCATGAATGGGTTTTAAGAGCCCGTCTTGCAGATGGGCAATTCTTTTTCAAAAGCGATCTGCAAGAATCCTTTGAACAGCGGGTTGAAAAGCTTAAAGGTGTTCTTTTTCAGGCCAAGCTTGGAACCGTGCATCAAAAGGTGCAGCGGGTTCAAAAGTTAGCAGAGTACTTGGCCATTGCCGCCGGCAAAGGTTCGACAGAGAAAAAACAGGTTTCCCGAGCGGCCTGGCTGTGCAAGGCTGATCTTGTCAGCAGTGTTGTGAACGAATTTCCAAAGCTGCAAGGGGTTATGGGAAGAGTATACGCATTAATCGATAAAGAACCTAACAATGTGGCGGCAGCCATTGAAGAACATTACCGGCCGACCTATTCAGGCGGACCCCTGCCGGAAACGGTCACCGGCGGGTTGCTCAGTATCGCCGACAAGATCGATTCCATCTGTGGCTTTTTTTCCGTAGGGCTCACTCCCACAGGGGCCGCGGATCCATACGCGTTGCGGCGGCAGGGCATCGGTATTATCCAGATCATGCTTGATCAGGACTTTTCATTTTCTTTGAGAAAATTGATTGAAAAGAGTTTAAAACTTTTTGACGTAAAGAATGCCAAACAAATTCAAGAGGTCGCCGACCAGATTCTCACATTCCTGCAAAACCGCATGACCTATCAGTTGGCTGAGGAAGGCTTTTCCAAGGATGTCATTGCTGCGGTTGCCGATGTTTCCGTGGATAACGTGCTGGCCGTATGGAATCGGGTGCGTGCGCTTCAGGATCTAAAAACCGCGCCGGACTTTGAACCGCTGGCCGTGGCCTTCAAGCGTGTTGTCAATATTATCAAAAAGGCGGATGTCCGTATTAAAAAGACCGTAGATGAAAGCCTGTTTGAAGAAAAATCCGAAGCGGCGCTGTATTCAGCCTATAAGAAGGTTAATAAAAATGTAGCGCAATATCTGGACAAAGGGAGTTTGGATAAGGCCCTGCATGAAATCGCATCCCTGCGTGACCCGGTAGACGCTTTTTTTGAAGGGGTCATGGTAATGGACAAACAGAAGAAAATACGCGACAATCGTCTGGCTTTATTGAAGCAAATATCGGACTTGTTTGGATTGTTTGCCGATTTTTCAAAAATTTCAACATAGTAAAGTAGAGCAAACAAAAATCTTTAAAACTATTTGCCAATAAAAGGTTGCTTGGGGTCTGGAATCCATGCAACCTTTTTTGGGTTTGCAGATCCGCAAACAACATCCCGTGGTGCAGGAGAATTTCAACTATGTGGTGCAGGCCGTCAAGACCGCCCGGAAACAGATGGAAGCAGAGTTTATTCGGGTTGTAGAGTAAACTTAATCTCTTGATTGTAACATCAGTGCTCTTTCTGGCATAAAATATTTTTTTAATCACGAAAACACGAAAGTTGGAAAGCACGAAATTTTATTATATGTTTTTTTCGTGTTTTCGTTCTTTCGCGTTTTCGTGATAAATCAACCTCTTTTAGTCTGGTTTGCTTAAATTAGATATGAAAAAAGAAACCTCAGATTGGAAAGCGATTCTTGCTGAAAGCGTTGTCACCGCCGAGCAATTGGCCCGGTACTTTCC
>JABMQM010000365.1 GCA_013203195.1 Desulfobacteraceae bacterium
ACAGTTATCAGTGAGAAGTTATCAGTAAAAGGAAACTGATAACTGATAACTGACATTAGTGTCTTTGTGCCTTGGTGGCCAATATTTCTTGGTTGCAGCCTGTTTGCGTCAGGTTTCATGGTCTTGAGACCTTATATCGTTAAGAATATCAAGAATCTCCTGTTTGTAAGTATGCGGAGCGCACAACTGCCCCCACCCCTTTTGAACCTGAAACAGACCGTCATAAGCCGTATCATGATATGAACGGATGCGGTGGGGAATATTTTGTTCCGTCAAGATGGATTCGATCACCTGTGCTTCGATGATATTTTCCAATACGGAAACTTCAATAAAGGCCTGTTCGTGATTTTCGTCCATCAGATCATTCCATTATACAATCGCTTCACGATTCTATGTCTGGTTTAGAAACGGTCGATCAATTTATCAATCAAATAAGTACTCTCCCGCATGGCCTGTTCGCTAAAAGAGCCGAACCAGTCTGCGATTTTTTTAAACTCAGCGCAAAACATCTCTTTATCACCCTTTTCGATCATGGAAAGATTTTCTGCCACAGAGGCCAGATAATCTTTCAAAAGGACGCGCCGTTGAGGAGAAGCTAATATGATTTCAGAGTACAACAAGGGGTCTTGGGCGAAAAGCCGTCCCACCATTCCCAGCTCAAGACGATAAATGGGACTGGAAAATTCGAGCGTGCGAGTCAGATCGATATTACGGCGGCACAAAAACTGACCAAACGCGAAAGTTGCAAAATGCCGCAGCGTTTGAACGATGGCCATAATATCATCATGCTCTTTGGCATTTACTTCCATGGGAACGCAGCCCCAGAGGCTGAACTGGTCGATCAGCCATTGGCAATCCTGGTGATCCCTGCCGGGAGTGACCACAACGATCTGTTTGTCCATGGTTGAAGTAGCCGGGCCAAATAGTGGATGCAAACCGATAACCGGTCCTTGATGAGCTTCCAGCATGGCAGTTAAAGGCAGCTGCTTGATACTGGTAATATCAGCCAAAACACAATCAGCGGGCAGATGCGGACCAAGTTTCAGGGCCACTGCGCCGGTTACCTCAATGGGCACACTGATTATCGCCAGTTTAATGCCGGTGCACAGTTTGCCGACATGCGGCCAGTCGTCTTGATCCAGGAGGCGTACTTTGTAACCGGCATCGGAAAACCATCGCCGAAAGTATTGTCCCATGCTGCCTCGGCCGCCGACGAGAAGAACGGTTGCACCGTCACGGACACCTTTTTTGGCCATTCGAGCTGTTTGTTCCGCCCGGGATTGGCGCAGGATAAGCCGGTAAAGCTCTTCAACGTAATCCGGGTCGAGTCCGGCATCATCTCCCTGAATACGCCTGTCGGAGATCAGGTTTTCTTCCCGCGCCGGATGGTAGACTGGAATATTATATGTTTTTTTCAGGGATAATACACTCTGGACCTCAACTTGACGTTTTGCAAGCAGAGCGACGATTTGACTGTCAATGTTGTCGATTTGTCGTCGTAAATCTTCAAGTTTTTGATCGGTATCACGGCCTGCTTTATTTTCTGTCGACAACCGGGATGTTTGCTTTGAATGATCAGTTTTCATTATACTTCCAGTTTCAAAGGCCTCATAATGGTGTTGGGCTTTAGTGTTTTTCTTGAAATATATGCAGACATATCAGCTCGTTAGAGACAAATCGCCCAACTTCTCATAAGTGTGGGTGATCATTGTAGTTATCATATTCATTGAGTATTTGGCAAGGGTCAGCCTGAATATAAATGCCATTTTTGAAAATCAAGATGTCTGGTGCAGGTTGATCTTGCCTTTGTTGTAAAATCAGAGTAAGTATCATATCTGAGTGATAATGCATGTAATCTCAGCGCGACATCAAATCCAAAACATTGATTAAACCACAGACTTTTTTAGGAATGAATCCCTTAAAGCCGATCGCCATAATATTGCTTCTGCTGCTGCAAATCGTTTTGGGGGGCTGTCTGCCCAAAACAACTGTTTTAACTGTTCCCGTAGAGACCGGCCCCGGAAAGGAACTCTTTTCAAAGGCTGAAAAATTGTTTCAGGCAAAGTCTTACCAGAAAGCCCGTGAGGCCTATAATGAATATATTGCCCAATTTCCGGACGGGCCACTGGCCGGCGGCGCTTTTTTAAAAATAGGGGCTATCCATGCGGCCCTTGGCAGCCACTCAAAGGCGCGCGATGTTTACCAACGACTGATTGACGCATACCCGGGCAGTTCATTTGCCCGGGATGCCCGGGTTGAAATCCTGATCAGCTATTACTACGAAGGCATGTACTCAGAAGTTATCGAGCAGGCGGCCGACTTTCTCAAAGGAACTGTTCCCAGAGTATCTTTTCTCAGAACACATCTACTTTTAGGGGATACTTATTTAGCCATGGGCTCCCCGGTGGATGCCGTAACTAACTATGTCTTGGCATATAAAAAAGCAAAGGATTCAGAAAAAAAGGGCGTTATTTCCCGACTCGAGGAGGCTGTTGCACAGCTTGAATCAGAAGAGTTCGTCTTTCTTTTAAACCGCACGGAGGATGGGTTTCCGGCCGGTTATCTCCTGTACCAGATAGGGCTCAACCACCTGGAAGAAGAAGATTACGAGGATGCTGAAAGAGTGCTGTCGATCTTTATCGAAAATTTCCCGGGGCATGAAAAAAGCCAACAGGCTCAAATTCTGCTTGAAACGATCAGCAAAAATTCTGTCTATAGCCGCTACACCATAGGCTGCTTGCTGCCTTTTAGCGGCCCTTACGGAGCTTATGGCAACCGGGCACTCAAAGGAGTTGAACTTGCTCTGAACCGTTTCAGCTCCCAAAATGTCGACCATGCGATCAAGATAATCTTTAAAGACACAGGGTCTGATCCTGATAAAGCCGCTGAAGCTGTAAAAGAACTGTTCAAAGAGAATGTCGCCGCCATTATCGGTCCGCTGGTTACAGCCGAAACCGCTGGTGTGGAGGCTCAACACAGCGGGATCCCCATCATCACTTTAACCCAAAAAGAAGACATTACTCAGATCGGCGACTATGTCTTCAGAAATTTTTTTACCCCCGCCATGCAGGTAAAAACCATTTTATCTTTTGCCGTTGAATCGCTCGGGCTGAAACGTTTTGCAATTCTTTATCCTGACGAAAATTATGGGAAGACCTTTATGAATTTGTTCTGGGATGAAGTGCTTGCCCGTGGAGGCAGAATTGTCGGCGCTGAATCATACAACTCGACACATACTGATTTTGCCGATCCCATTAAAAAACTCGTGGGGCTTTATTATGAAGTGCCTGAGGATCTTAAAGCCGAGATGAATCGGGCATATGAGGATGAAAATGATCTGGACATGATCGATAATTTTATCGATATGGACTTCCAGTTTGCATACGATACCAATGATAATGACCAAGCGGAAGAACCAGCCAAAGAGCCGGACGATGAACAAACAAAAGAGACTGATCAAAAAGATGAAGAGGAAAAAGAACCTGAACCCATTATTGACTTTGATGCCGTTTTCATCCCTGATGCACCCACGAAGTCCGGACTAATTATACCTCAACTGGCATATTATGATGTCCAGGACACCTATCTTTTAGGCACTAATTTGTGGCATTCCGACAGTCTGATCGAGATGTCGCGGCGATATGCCCAGGGTGCCGTATTGACGGATGGTTTTTTTGCACAGAGCGATTCAGCCAATGTAAAAGACTTTGTTAAAGATTTCCGAAAGACTTACGGGGAAGACCCGGGATTCATTGAGGCCATCGCCTATGACACCGCTATGATTCTGTTTGAAATGGTAAGCCGGCCCGAAATTCGATATAGAAGTGCGCTTAAAAAAGGACTCATGCAGCTTAACAACTACGAGGGGGTAACCGGCCTAACTGCATTTGACAGCAGCGGAGATGTACGCAAAAAATTATTTCTTCTTCAAATTAAAGGCAGGGGTTTTGTCGAATTAGAAAGGCACGAGCCAGTAAACAGTGCACAGTAATCAGTGGCCAGTGAGCAGTGAGCAGTGACCAGTGATCAGTGACCAGTAACCAGTAACCAGTAGCCAGTAGCCAGTAGCCAGTAAACAGTAAACAGTAACCAGTAAACAGTAACCCGTAACTCGCAACTCGCAACTCGCAACCCGCAACTCGTAACCCAAAACCACTAACTCGTAACCCTAAAACAATAACTCAACCTGATGAACCTGGCCTATAGAGTATATAGCTTCCTTAGTTCTATCATTTTTATAGCCTTTTTTCCGCCCTTCTGGTTATATACCCGCCTCAGCGGCCGCTATAGCGACAATTTGAACCAGCGTTTGGGACTATACTCTGACGAACTTGTAGAGGGTATTGCCGGATCGCCTCGAATCTGGATTCATGCTGTTTCAGTGGGAGAGGTAAGTGCCGCTATGGCCGTTATTGAATCTCTTTTTCTGCTGATGCCGGACTGTGCCGTCATTCTTTCAACCACGACAGAACATGGCCAGGCATTTGCCAAAGACAAACTGGGATCACGTGGCGTTTGCATATATGCACCGGTCGATTTTGTCATCTCTGTTCGCAAAGCCTTGGCAGCTCTTAAGCCGGACGTTCTGGTCTGCCTGGAGACCGAAATATGGCCGAACTGGCTGCTTGAGGCCAAACGAATGGGGATAAAAACAGCCCTGGTGAACGGCAGAATTTCCGTGCGCTCCATAAAGGGATACTTAAAGATCCGGCCATTAATAAAAGCAACATTAAAACATATTAGCGCCTTTAGCATGATTTGCCAGGCTGATGCGAAACGGATAGAAATGATGGGAGCACCACCAGCAAGAATCGAAATAAACGGAAATGCAAAATATGATCTGCTGCTTAAAAATACGGATACATCTGTTCAAACAAAAATGGAGAGGCTTTTTTGCTTGAAAGGAGGCCAGCCGGTTTTTGTGGCAGGAAGTACCCGCAGCTCGGAAGAAGAAATCATTCTCGATGTTTATGAAAAAATTCTCCGATCTGTACCCGAAACCCTGCTTATTATCGCTCCAAGGCATGTCCAGCGGGCGCATCAAATCTCCACTCTGGTTAAGGACCGGGGGTTTTCATGCCAGCTCAGAACAGATCTAAGCAGAGAGGGTTTGCGGACGGCACCGATCGTAATCATCGACACCATTGGAGACCTGCAGGCCATTTACAGTGTCGCTTCAGTCGTTTTTTGTGGCGGAAGCCTGGTCCCGCTGGGTGGGCAAAACGTTTTAGAAGCCGCCGTCTGGAGCAAACCGGTGCTGTACGGTCCTTCAATGGAGGATTTCCTCGATGCCCAAGAGCTTCTCGATAAAACAGGCGGCGGCATCCAGGTAAAAGATGGGCTGGATCTGGCTGAAAAAGCTATATATTATCTTACGAACCCGGATGCTGCTGATCGTATCGGAGCTTTGGCGAAAAAAGCGGTAATGTCAAACCATGGGGCTGCCGGCAAACACGCAGATGTGATCCATTGTCTCCTTAATCCGAATTTCTCATAAAAAAATATAAAAAAGATGAGATAAACCCGGCTAATCGTTTTTTAAAGAGCCTTGGCCGGTGGCGCCCAGGACACTGAGCCACAATTTTCCTTTGGGATTAACCTGCTTGCGCTTTCCTGCGGATGCACTCATGGGAAGAAGTATAAAATGGTTGTTCCAGCGGCCCACAAGCAGTTTTGTCTTTCCCGCCATGCCGGCATGTACGGCGTCCCGCCCTAAAAAACTGCAGAATACACGATCATTGGCATTTGCAGGCAGGCTCCTTATCGTATAGCTGGGATCAATATATTTAATGGATACTTCTATATTTTTGGACATAAAATAGGATCCTATTTTATTTTTCAGAAAAACTCCGATATCCTTAAGCCTGATATTTCCGGACTCATCACGGTCATCGTCCTGGCCTTCGAAATATTTTTGACCGGCCCCTTCCGCCACAACAATCACAGCATGGCGTCTGAGCTTCAAACGTTCGGCAAGGGCACTGAGAAATCCTTGGGGGCCTTCCAGGTCAAAATCGACTTCCGGAATCAGTACAAAATTTACATCCTGCTGAGCAAGGGCGGCGGTCGCGGCGATAAAACCCGAATGCCTGCCCATCAGCTTGATCAAACCAATACCGTTGGGGTAAGCTTCAGCTTCGTTATGGGCTCCCTGTATGGATTTGGTAGCTACATCGACAGCGGTTTCAAAACCAAAAGACCTCGATACCAGGTAGATATCATTATCGATGGTTTTGGGGATGCCAATAACACTTATTTTTAGGCCCATTGCGGTGACGGCATCTGCTATCTTGGTCGCAGCCATAAGCGTCCCGTCTCCCCCGATCATAAACAGGATGCCGACGTTCATCCTTTCCAGAGTATCGACAATTTCGTCGATCGACTGAGGACCTCTTGAAGACCCGAGGATGGAACCGCCCATTTCGAGAATGCTGCCGACATTTTCGGGGTGAAGCTCCACGACATCGTGCCCGTATTTTGGAATAAAGCCCTGCAGGCCGTACCTGAAGCCCAAAATGTTCTTGACACCGTAACCGTAGAACAGTTCCAGAACGATAGCCCGAATTATATCATTCAAACCGGGGCATAATCCGCCACATGTTACCAGGGCGCATCTTAACTTGCTGGGATCGAAATATATTTTTCTTCTGGGCCCGGCAAGTTCAAAAGAAGGAAAGTCTTTTCCTTTTTCAGCCAGCGTTATCAGGTCATCTAATTTTACATCGATTATAATCCTTTCGGAGTCATTTACAAAGCTTCGGCTGAAAGCCCCTTTTTCGCCTCCTTGGATCGGTGATGATATTTTGGCCTCACCGAGGATCGGTATCGTGGTGTCAAAGTCTCCGTAATGCATAATATCCTCTTTGCTTAGGTGCCATTGAATTTAAACTCGCCTTTGCCCAAAATGTCGTGCAAATGCAAAATTCCCAGAACCCTTCCATCAGAATCTGTTATGGGCAAAACGGTGATCTGGAATTTCTCCATTATATTCAGGGCATCGAAGGCAGGAGAACTCGGGCTAACTGTTCGTGGGTTTTTACTCATGACGTCTTCAATACTTTTCCCCCTAACCGATTCATTATTAACAAGAAAACGCCTTAAGTCACCATCGGTGATAATACCCACAAGGATATCATCAGAGCTTACAACAAAGGCGGCCCCTAATTCTAAGCGATTGATTTCCCGGATAGCACCTTCCAGGGAAGTCCCTTCAACAACCCGGGGTATGGATGTACCGGTTAACATGATGTCTTTAACTTGGCTGGAAAGGCGCTGGCCGAGTGTACCGCCGGGATGGATCTTTTTAAAATCGCTGGTATTAAAATGCTTCTTGTTAAGGAGAACCACTGCAAGAGCATCTCCCATGGCAAGGAGGGCGGTGGAACTAGCCGTGGGAGCAAGGCCTAAAGGACATGCTTCCCGCTCGACACCGACATCAAGGACGATATCGCTGTTTTGGGCCAGGGTGGAATTTTTATCGCCTGTAAAAGCGATAATTTTACACCCGATTTTGCGGACACTGGGGATAAGACTGCTGAGCTCATCGGTTTCGCCGCTATTGGAAAGGGCCAGGAAAACATCCTCCTGGCCGACCACGCCAAGATCTCCATGCATGGCCTCGGCTGGATGCAAAAACAGAGAGCTTGTGCCGGTGCTGTTTAAAGTAGCGACGATTTTGCGGCCAACGATACCCGATTTGCCGATACCGCTGACGATTATACGGCCTTTAGAGTTATAGATCAGTTCAACCATTTTGGTAAAATTGTCATCAATGCGGTCAGCCATTTTCAAAATGCCTTCGGCTTCTATCTTGAGAACCTCAATTGCTTGTTGTATGGGCATATATTTTTGTTCCTCGCTAGTTAGTTCCCATCCATAAATGGTTATTTTTGCGATGAGCGGCGTTCTCCGCAGGTTTCCGCCATGGCGGGACTCATCCAAAAAATTGCTCATTTATGAGTTGGAAACTGCTTAGTGCTCAAATTTATTTATGGATGGGCACTAAGTTAACCAGTCCCAAACTTCTTGGCACAACTTAGCTTCAGCGTAGGCGGCTGAACCAATGA
>JABMQM010000366.1 GCA_013203195.1 Desulfobacteraceae bacterium
CCTCTGGCAAATTACCGCAATGTCATTGAAGCAGTTCAAACCTTAACTGAAAGCGATACGGGCCTTGGATTTTCCAGCCGTAAAATTACCATATCCACAGCAGGGCTGGTTCCCAGGCTTGCCGACCTGGGTCGTGAGTCGGCAGCCAACCTGGCAATATCGTTAAATGCGACCGACAACAAAACCCGCAGCATGCTGATGCCCATTAACCGCACATATCCTCTTGAAACGCTTATGGACGCATGTGCCCGATATCATTTGATGCCCCGCCGCAGAATTACTTTCGAATATGTTCTCATCAAAGGGGTCAACGATTCCAGCCAGGATGCTGAGCGTTTAGCCGGGTTGCTCAGACCTGTACGGGCCAAAATAAATCTGATTCCATTCAATGCCTATGAAGGCTCTGAATTTGAACGGCCCCAAGAAGCATCAATCCAAAACTTCAGAAATATCCTGGTCCAAAAGAATTATACGGTAATAATTCGTCACAGCAAAGGGCAGGATATCTCGGCTGCCTGCGGCCAGTTGAGTGGCAAATATGAGACATGAGCCGAGTTGCGGGTTGCGGGTTACGGGTTGCGAGCTACTGATCACTGATGACTGGTCACTGACCACTGATTACTCGCTACAATATAAGAAAGTGCTTAATCTCTAAGGGAGGTACTCCTAAGACCTGGAAGGTTTCGTTACCGTCAGGGGTGATCGCTTCCACATCGACCGGGGTGAGATCCGGAGCTTTGCTGTAGCCGGCACAGATTGATGCGGCCAGGATTATGTTCTCTTTTTTGCCGCCGTGAGGCATCAGTACTGTGGGGCCCGGATATCCCTTTACTGTGATAACAATATCTGTTTGAAAATTATGATATTTAATTATCTTTTCATTATCCTTGTGGTTACGGCCGACGATTATTTTGGTATTTTCGTCCAGCCGAATATGGCGCCCATGCTTCAAGAGGTGCAGTTCTTTCTCGGTATAGCTGTCCTGATGCTCAAAAAGGTCTTTCAGCCGGCTCGAATAGCTCTTGTCGGTGAGGAGGCAACCGCCTGCGGGTGACGCATAGTCGTTGATTCCAAATTCTTTGATCAGTTTGATCTGAGGCTTGCGCGATCTTCCTGAAATATCAAGCAGCAGTTCCCTGTTTACCAGGCCTTCTTTTTCAGGTATGGTTTCCGGCAACCTTTTGGCGCTGAGAGGGCGCAAGATGTAGCCGTCATACCCGGACTGCTTTTCAACGTAGCGGAGAGATTGCATGTTCTGGGATAGGGGGCGCTGGCCTAAAACCTCCCCGCTGAAAAGAAAATCGAATCTTTTTTCTTGCATAATAGAACCTGCAAGCCTGAACATTAAGGCATGACAGTCCATGCAGGGATTCATTTGCTTGCCGTATCCGCAACGAGGATTTTCCAGCATTTCCAGGTAAACCCGGGTAATCTTCTTGACGGTTAGCGGTATCCCCGTGATATGAGATGCTTGCCGTGCCTTAGCCGCTGAAAAAAAAGGCGTCTCAAAAGTTACCCATTCAACTTCTATGCCCTGTTTGCGTAGAACCAGGGCGGATAACATGCTGTCGAGGCCGCCGGAGCAAAGACCCAAAGCTCGTACTTTTTCAGGGTTTAAATTCATGGTATACGTAATATCTATCTTAGACAGGATTAACAAGATAAACTGGATTAATTTTAGCTCCGCCTAAAGGCGGATTACATAATCCCATTTTCATCAGGAAAATGGGATTGCAATATCCTGAATATCCTGTTGATCCTGTCAAAAATATGCTCAAAGGAATTAAATCATGCCGCAACGGGAAAACCGAACTGCTAAGATACTCAAAATACTAAAAAGGACCTACCCGGATGTCAAGACCCAGTTGTATTATAAAAATCCTTTTGAACTTCTGGTGGCCACCATATTGTCGGCCCAGTGTACCGACAAGCAGGTGAATACGGTAACCAAAGTTTTGTTTGAAAAGCTGAAAACCCCGAAGGATTTTGCCAAAGTGTCGATTGAGACGCTTGAGGAACTCGTCCGACCAACCGGTTTTTTCCGCAACAAGGCCAAGAGTATCAAAAATTGTGCATCAATGCTTGTAGAAAATTACGACAGCGAGGTTCCATCGAGGCTGGATGCGCTGGTCAAATTGCCCGGTGTGGGCCGCAAAACCGCCAATGTCGTACTGGGCGCGGCGTTCGGCATTCAGGGTGTGGTAGTGGACACCCATGTGGGCAGGATCTCGAAAAGGCTGGGTCTTACAGAAAATAAAGACCCGGTTAAGATAGAGTTCGATTTGATGGAGATCATTCCCAAAAAAGAATGGAGCAATTTCAGCCTGCGGCTTATTTTTTTCGGCAGGGCTGTATGCAAGGCCAGAAAGCCGGCCTGCCCGACTTACCCGCTCTACAACCTGTGTGATTATCCTGATAAAGATACTACGTAAACGTTCAAGGGTTCATAGGTTCATCCGACTACGCTGAAGCTTCGTCGTGCCAGGAGGTTCGGGGTTAGTAAAGGTTAACAAAGAAAAAGCAACCCTGAACTTCTGAACCTTTGAACGTTTACGATAATACTACACCATTTCTATAGCACATGCCATGGAGACGCCGCCGCCGCCGCAGAGGGTGGCGAGCCCAAGGCTCTTTCCTCTCTTTTGCATGGCATGTATCAGGGTTACGATTATGCGAGCGCCGGTGGCGCCCACCGGATGCCCCAGCCCGATCCCCGACCCGTTTACATTCGTTATCTCCCGGTTTAAGCCGAGTTCCCGCTCACACCCGATGTACTGAGCGGCAAAGGCTTCGTTGATTTCAATCTGTTCGAAATCTTTCATCGCAAGACCACTGTTTTTAAACAAGTTATTTACAGCAGGTACCGGCGAAAGACCCATTATAGACGGATGGCACCCTCCCCTGCCAATGGCCTTGATCCTTGCCAGGGGCTTTAAGTTGAGATCTTTTGCTTTTTCAGCCGACATAATAATCATTCCGGCACTGCCGTCGTTGATACCGCTGGAATTGCCGGCGGTAACCTTGCCGATCTCGGGCACAAACGCCGCCGGCAGTTTTTGCAGATCCTCTAAGGTCAGGCCGGGTTTGAAGTGTTCGTCCTTATCAAAGATCAGAGGGGATTGTTTTCTTCTGGGCACCTCCACCGATACGATTTCATTTTTGAAAGAGCCGTCATTGGTTGCCCGTTCAGCCTGGTTGTGGCTTCTCAAGGCCACCGCATCCATTTCTTCTCTGCTAATGTTTAAATGCTGGGCCACAAATTCGGCCGTGTGTCCCATGATATAGGGTTTGCCCTTGAAAAGACTTAGCGGAGGCTCGTTTGCGTTGACCGGCCCGTCTTCAGGGTGCGGGATGATGTGCGAACCGCAGTGCAGGGCACGGATCACGGCATCCACGAAGACCTTGTCCTGCAGGCGACACCCCCACCGGGCATCAGGCACGATGTAAGGGACGCCCGACATGTGCTCCACGCCGCCGGCCAGGATGACGTCGGCCATGCCGGCCTGGATCATGGCCATGCCGGAGAGCACCGCTTCCATCCCCGATATGCAAACCCGGTTGACGGTAACGGCCGGGACTGAATCCGGTATGCCGGCCAAAAGAGCACCCACGCGGGCCACATTGAGGGTGTCGGCCGGTTCCAGACAGCATCCGTAGCGCACATCATCAATCAGCCCCGGGTCGATGCCGGCTCTTTCAATGGCCGCTTTCATGGTTACAGCAGCGATTGCAGCAGCGTTGCTATCGCGCAAAGTTCCGCCAAAAGCGCCAATGGCGGTTCGGCAGGCCGAAACTATAACTACGTCCTTCATTTTTTCTCTCCAATTTGTTAAATCGTCTAACTCTAGAAAATCTGAGACTATAGAACAGCTTATCACGAAAGCACGAAAATTATAATTTTCTTTCGTGATTTCGATCTTTCGTGTTTTATCCCCGTCGGGATGCTTCGTGAATTAGCGC
>JABMQM010000367.1 GCA_013203195.1 Desulfobacteraceae bacterium
AAATAAATCCTGTGCAACCTGATCCTCAACAATCATTCCGATGTCATGCAGAATGCCGCCCAGATAAGCGTCATCACCCGCTCGACCGAAGATACGCTCTGAAATCATTTGGCTGCAAATGCCGACGGCCACACAATGAAACCACAATTTCGTTCTGGAAAAGAGGTCTTCATGGGAGCTTTTAGCAAATACATCTTTGATGCCCGTGGCAACAACTATATTGCGCAGACTATTCATACCAATAATCACTACAGCTCTGGAAATACTTTCAACTTCGTCTTGCAGTCCATAATAAGCACTGTTGACCACACGCAGCAGACGCACAACCAGTGCAGGGTCCAGCTTTATCAATTTATCGAATTCATGCATTCTAGCATCGTCGCTGGAAATCAATTTAGTCAGACGGAACGCCACGTGAGGCAAGGTTTCTATATCACTAAATTTTTTTAGCAATTCTTGGGCTGTTGGCATACTGTCACTTTCCTCTCACACCGTTATAAAAATACCGGCCAAAGGTGCTTATGTTTTATCTATACTCGAACATATATTGTGTAAGCAATAAATGTACCAAAGGGACAAGCTGGTGTAACAGCTGAAATACGTTTAAATTATAATAGGTTATATAAATACTTGGCCGGCAAGGTTAGAAGGGGAAAATTCTGAGCGCTGAGTTAATATGACGCAATTTATAGATTGTACGATATTATTGCTTTAATTTTCAAGAGGTTATCCATACATATGTGCATAGTAGGGAGAGAGTCATTTTTTTGTCAAGTTATCTTTCTTTATTATGTCTAATTGAGGGGTTGCCTCAGCTGTCCATCCGGCATCTTGGTTGATTCCCGAAATGTCTTTATTAACACCGGTGCTCATCTCATTATAAATTTTGTCTGAAGATGCCCGGCCTCTTAGGAGTTAACTCAAAAGGGCAGAAATAAAGAAAGGGGATACATTTCTGTATCCCCTTTGTTGTCGGTAAGTGGTATTTTGGGGTTTGCGGTTAATTTCTACCGGAGTATTCATTATAGGCCATGGCTACGGATCGGTAGACCAGGTGGGCCAGTTTTGAAAACGGCAAAAATGCAAACAGGTTGAACACAAACACCAGGTGGACAAAATACATGAAATACGTTACGCCGGCCATACCGGCCAGACGGGTCATTTCGGTCAGCATGCCGGTAAGTCCCAATCCCAGGACAAGGCCCAAAAGGTACCAGTCCTTGTATACGCTGGTCTGATCGGTTTTGGAAAGACGGTTCTTGATCATCAGAATGCTGCCGATAACAAGGGCCACACCGCTGATATTGGCGAGCCATTTAACCGGGTTCAACTGGGAATAGGGGCCGTGGAGCTGTAGACCGTAAAGGGCTACGAAAAACACATTGGTTACGATAAAAAGTCCGATAAATGATAAAAAGACCATCCAGTGAGCTATGTCCCGGTCTTTGTTTTCCGAGCATTCTGAAAACTTATCCTGTTTTAGGATGGTTGGGATAACTCGAAACAACGCCTTGACTAACCCAACATAGTCTAGCTCCTTTTTTTCGGTCTTGCCTTCCAGGACGGCGTTTGCATGGATATCATTGATAAATCTTTTGAGCCCCATGGCAAAAACTATTACAACCCAGCCTGCCAGGGGAACGAAAATCATATCGACCAGCCAGGTTGAAAAGAACTTGCCGTGTGATATTCCATGTTCGCCCAGCGGCGGTGAAAAATCGAGCAGACCGGTGATAAGTCCCATAACCAAAAAGATCACCACGGGAATTCCCATAAGCAAAGGGAGCATCTTGGGATCATTGACCGCTTTGCCAATGGCTTTGGGAGCAGCATACTCAGTGATGGCGTAAGAGCGCACGGCTCCCAGCACTTCGCCCGGCTTGGCGCCGCGCGGGCATTTAGTGGTACAATCCCCGCAGTGATGGCACAGCCAGATATCCGGATTGCCTACCAGGCGGTCCTTTAATCCCCATGACGCCGCAATCATCTCTTTTCTGGGAAAGGGTTTGGTGTCCGGAGAAATAGGGCAGACC
>JABMQM010000368.1 GCA_013203195.1 Desulfobacteraceae bacterium
CTTCTTCACCCCCTAAAACATAACCGCCGTCAAGCCGCAGGACGCTGCCGGTCATAAAAGGGGCATCCTTGATAATATAGCGTACCGCTCCAACTACATCTGCAACGGTGCCGATGCGTCCCAGCAAGGTGTGATCGATTAAGGCCTGTTTGTGATCTTCAGAAAGCATTTCCCAGCCTCTGGTTCCCGGGCCGTGGCGGGTTTCAACAAAACCGAGCATAATTTCATTGACGCGCTATTTGTGTCCATCCATAAACGGCATCTTTTGTCCCAGGGTTGTGCTCTCGCTTTTCTGCAATCCTCGGAATAGTCACACCATGTCTGTCGAAGATCCCGAGAACTTTTCGGGGCGGGTATCATTCATTTTGCTTCTCCCGGTCCGTTTTATCAGCGACATTTTTTTTTAATAATGGCGGGATCTTTTCAACCTGGAAACTACGGGTTAAATCGGTTTATTCCTCAGCACGCCAGTGCCCGCATTCGGAAATCACCCCGCCACTTGGTTGAGTTATCAAATAATTCCACCTTCCCACAGCATCTCACAAAACACGCGCCACGGCAAAACGCTGATGTTTGATTGCAGTTTTCTGGGTAAAGGATCTCTCGAAACGATGAGACTTTTTCGGCATTTATGTTCTTCACAAAAGAGATGGAGGCCCTTTGTCCTCTCCATAACGTTTTCAGAAGATTTGACTTCAATCGCAACATCAGCGTCGCCCAGAATAATATCAACCTCTGCACCGCTTGCCGAACGCCAAAATGTAATCGGAAAATCCAACCTGCTATAGTGGCTGTAGGCCCAGCATTCTTGGAGAATAAAGTGTTCAAATGCTCGGCCGTATTCTGTGGTACCGGGTGTTAGCGTTTTGTAACCCAGAAGAGCGGAAACAAGCCCGATATCGAAGAAAAAGAATTTTGCAGTTTCAATCAGTCTGCGCTTTTTTGCTTTTTTCCATGGCAAAAGCAACCGGCCGATCAAGGTATCCTCAAGTATCTGGTAGTATTCGCGAATCGTTTTAACCGATACCCCGCTCTCTCTGGCCGCGTTGGAATAATTCAGAAGCATTCCATTGCAAACAGCAGCCGATTGAAGAAAACGGGAAAAGGCCGGCAGATTCCTGGTCAATGCTTCAGCCTGGATTTCTTCTTTTAGATAATCGTGGACATAGGCTTTTAGATCCAGTTCACTGTCAGGTGAAAGATAGTGGGACGGCAGGAGGCCGGCATTGAGAGCCTTCTCCAGGTTTAAAATCTCCAACTCCTTGCTCACCAAGGGGTAAAGTTCGAAGCGCCAGGCCCTTCCGCCCAGCAGGTTGACGTTTCCTCTCCTGAATTTCCGAGCGCTGGAACCACTCATGATAAACTGGTAGCCCTTATTCTCCATGAGCCAGTGAACCTCATCCATAAGGTGAGGGATTTTCTGAATTTCATCGATTACCACTGTCTTTGATGGCTGAGCTTCTAAAATTTGGCGTAGCTGTGTGGGCCTCTGGCTCAGGGTTAAGAAAAGATCATAATTCAGGAGATCTAAAAAAAAGGCATGAGAAAATTGCTGCCTTAACAATGTTGTTTTACCTGTTTTTCTCGGACCCCACAGAAAGGCGGAACGATTTCGAGGCAAGTCGATCCGCTGGATACGATCAATGAGTTTTTCGTCTTTCATGGGCACTTTATATGATAATTTTTATCGACAGTCAAGCTGTTCGTGATAATTTGGAGGTTGGCACAATATATCATGAGGCGACTTAGGTCATACAATTTAACTTTTTATATCATTCCATCTAAATCTTTGGGGACATCCAAGAGCTTTGCACGGTGTCACGCATTACCACCATTAGCCAACATGCGAACGATCTGATGGACAGGGATTCTTGTACCCTTGATGCAGGCCTGCCCATGGCATATGTTTGGATCAATTGAAATACGTTCATTCATAATAAAACTCCCCATATTATATTCGCAGATAGTAATCAATTCATCAAAACCTCAGCACAATTCGCTTAACCGGCTTATAATTATTCTTTGTAGATTTGTCGCTAATCTTTTGAGGGCCTATTTCCGAATGGAAACTCCGGGTTAAAGGATTCCCGGCGGCATGGGCGTCACTTCTTCACCCCCTAAAACATAACCGCCGTCAAGCCGCAGAACGCTGCCGGTCATAAAAGGGGCATCCTTGATAATATAGCCAACCGCCCTAACCACATCTTCTATTGTGCCGATACGTCCCAGCAAAGTGTGATCGATTAAGGCCTGTTTGTGATCTTCAGAAAGCATTTTCCAGCCCCTGGTTCCCGGGCCGTGACGGGTTTCAACAAAGCCGAGCATGATTTCATTGACACGCACCTGGGGAGCCCCCACGCGGGCCCAGGTTTCTGTCAGCAGCGATATCCCCCGGTTGGCCGCCGCATAACCGTCATTGAATATGTAACCGGCAGGACCTGAGCGCCCCACGATACCGGCAATAGAAGAAAGGTTGATGACCACGCCGTCTCCGGAGGCCTCAAGATGTGGAAGGGCGGCATCAAACACCCATTGTTTAGCGCGCAGGGTGGTTTCCATTTCAAGATCCCACTGCTCTTTGACATACGATCCATGCACGACCGGCCAACCGCCCCGTTCGATATTATTGATCAAAATATCGAGCCTTCCGAAATGCTGCACAACTTTATCGACAAGCTCCGATATCTTTTCGGTCTTGAGCAGATCTGTCCGGACAATCAGATGGTCCTGGCCGGTTGCAGCAAAGTCCTGCTTCAGTTCATCCAGGCTCTCTTCCCAGTCAAAATAGTTTAAAGCGACCTTAACCCCGTCTTTAGCCAGGGCCAGCCCGATCCCCTTGCCGATTCCCTTAACAGCCCCCAGCACCAGGGCCACTTTACCTGTAATCTTCATAAGGTATCCTTTTTTAGGCAGGATTTACAGGGTTAACTTGATTTTAAACATATAAAATGTCTCGCCAGTAGGGTAGTTTTTAAAAGCCATATTAATTAGCGAAATGGGTGATCAGATTTTAAAGCGTGTGCTGTTTGAGTGTATTA
>JABMQM010000369.1 GCA_013203195.1 Desulfobacteraceae bacterium
AATTTGTTTCCTGACCCCCGACCCCTGACCCCTGAAAATTTTCAATAGAGTGTTTACGCTCAATTAGGGTGAAATGGACCAGGAGATGTATGCTCCCGGTCCATTCGATACATATTAGAAGTATTTTTCTGTCAGGGGATCCCAGTAAGGTACGAACTTGCCGTCCTTAACGATCCAGATGATGTGAGCGAGCTTGCGGTCGCCTTTGTGGTCGAACTTGATCTCGCCGGTCACCCCGCTCCAGGTAGTGCCGCGGAGGGTATCAGCGACCTTGGCGGTGTCGGTGGAACCGGATTTTTTGAAGGCTTCCAAAAGAATCATGGCCGCATCATAGGCATAATAGCCGTAGGAGCCGATCGTTTTAACGTTCCACATTTTCATGTACGTTTTCTCAAAATCCTTGCGTTCCATGCTTTCCGGAGCCTTGGCAAAGGTCAGGTAAGTACCTTCAGCCGCCTTGCCGCCGACCTCTAAAAACTTGGGATGAAATACCGCATCTTCCGACAGCATCTTGGACTTGAGGCCCAATGCCTTGGCCTGGCGCACCATCAGCGAACCTTCGGGCTGATAAACGCTCATGTAGATCACATCAGGATTGAGTCTCTTCAGATTGGTCAGCACTGCCGTAAAGTCTTTGTCACCCGGGGTGATGTGTTCCAGGGCCACGATTTTGATCTTGTTTTTCTCTTTGGCGAAATGGGTGATGTTCTCGGTCAGACCGACCGTATAGGTCTGGCGGTCGTCGATCAGGGCCAAAGTCTTGATCTTGAGGCCGTCTTCGAGAAACTTTACCGTCGACCAGGCCTGCACGTCGTCGCGGGGGGGCATCCGGAAAATTTGCTTAAACCCGCGCGAGGTGACATCGGTATGCGTGGATGCCGGTGTGATCTGCACGATGTTGGCCTCGTTGAGCGGCACCGAGGCCGGAATGGTCGCCGAAGAACAGTAGGCGCCGACCACCCCGCTGACTTCGCTGTTGATCAATTTGTTAGCCGCCATGGTTGCCTTGCCGCCGTCGCAGGCACTGTCACCCGGAACCACCTCTATCTTTTTATACCCGGGAACGCCACCTGCTTTTTCAAATACGGCTACAGCCGTTTTAACACCCTGGAGAATGTCGGTGCCGTCCTGGGCATACGGCCCTGTCAGCGGACTTAGGGTACCGATTTTGAGCGTCTTGGCCAACGCCACGCCATGGAATCCAACCACCATGACCAGGCACAACATTAAAATTCCTGCTCTCTTCATCTGTTACCTCCTTTGGTTGTTAATTAGTTTCCATCCATAACAAAAGACGCAAGCAAAATGGCAAGCGTCCCAACTACAAATTCTTTGTTTTTTTGGTTCCCAAATACGCTTCAATCACTTTCTCGTTTTGTTGAATCTCCCTGGGTGATCCTTCGGCAATCTTCTGGCCGTGATCCAGAACCGTAACAATCTCTGAAATGCCCATGACCAGCCGCATGTCATGTTCCACCAGAAAAATGGTCAGCCCGGTGTCGCGCAGCTTTAAAATCAAATCCATCAGTTCGGCGGTCTCCCGCGGATTCATGCCGGCTGCAGGTTCATCTAAGAGCAACGTTTCAGGTCCGGTGGCCACGGCTCTGGCAATTTCCAGACGGCGCTGGTTACCGTACGGCAAGTTGGAGGCATATTCATGACGATAGTCCGCCAGCCCCAAAAATTCCAGAATTTCAATGGCCTTTACAGTGATCTCGTTTTCCTCCCGCCTTTCAAAAGGTGTTTTGAACAGCGCCCGCAAGGCACCGCTCTTGGTCCGGCAGTGCATGCCGACCTGGACGTTCTCCAAGACGGTCATCGAATTAAACAGCCGAATATTTTGAAACGTCCGGGCAATGCCTTGACTGATGATGCGACTGCTCATCATGTTGTTGATTTTCTTGCCTCGATAAGAAATCGTCCCTTGGCTGGGAGGATAGACACCGGTGACCATGTTGAACACGGTCGTCTTGCCGGCGCCGTTGGGCCCGATCAAACTCAGGATCTTGCCTTTGGGAACTTTGAGATCCAGGTTGTCGACAGCCAGAAGCCCGCCGAATTTTTTCGATATTTTGTGCAATACTAATTCAGCCATGGCAGAGAACCATCAGGTTAATTATATATAAGAATTTCATTTGGTTTGATGAATGATGTCTATAAAATACATCTTATTTAGTCAAGAAATAAGATAGTGCATTACAGCGGCAGCCAGGTGCCGAGTCCTTTTTCCACAGCCTTTCGATAAATAATAGGGGCCACCGCCATGTCATCGAGAGCCAGCCCCAGGTTGGCGGTCATGGTCCGCTCGCTAGCTGTTTCGCGGCCCGGTTTTTGTCCGGCAACCAGTTCGCCCAAGTCGGCATGCAGCGGCGGTATCTCCTGAAAATAGCCGGTTTGTTGATAATGACGGAGTTGTTGGGTGTCGTCCGTGCAGAACTTGGTCGTCTCCCCCATGGCATCGGCATGCCAGTAGGAGTCAAAATCAACCAGCGAGGCAAAGGCACCCTCTTCAAGCCAGCCGGCCTGAATGGCGGCATGCGGTTTTTTAAGGATCGGCCCGGCGGTAACAACAATGTCACAACCGTTCACTGCCTCTCGTGGCGTGACTACCGGAACCACCTCCAGGTCAAAACGGGAACCGATCTCATCAACATATCGGTCAACCGCTTCGGAGCTCACATCGTACGCCATTACTTTCTTTAGGGGAAAAAGGACGTTTAGCGCCTCCACGTTGGTGCGTCCCTGTACACCACAGCCCAGCATACCGACCACCGCAGACTCCGGGCGAGCCAGATAGCGAGCTGATAAAGCCGTGGCCGCACCGGTGCGCATGGCTGTAATCCAGACGCAGTCCATCACCGCAACGGGCAAACCGGTTTCAGGATCATTGAGGATCAGTAAACCGGTAATATAGGGCAGTCCCAGGTTGTAGTTTTCCGGGAAACCGCTGACCCACTTAACACCGGCTGCCTTCAGGGCCGGAATGTAGGCCGGCATTGCGTGAATGAAGTTATCACCGCCCCCCGGGTGAATCCCGGGTTTAGGGGGCATTTCCGTACGTCCCTTACCTTTTTCCATGAAAGCGACTTCCAGGGCTTCGATAATTTCGCTCATCGTCAGTCCCACGTTCGTTACTTCGTCCTGGGAAAGATAGAGCAGTTTGTTTGATTGCATGTGACCTCCTTAAATGCCTGTAATCCAGAATTTTTCACGAACACTTTCGAGAAAAATATTTTAATTTAAATGCAAAGTCTATCGCCATTTCATACAGACAAGGAGATCTTTGCGCAACCTTTTTTGAGTTACACGTCACACCTTCTTGACAGATGAAAACAGATCAGGTTAATGGGAAACGAACTTGAACTCAAAGCTGTTACCCTAATTGAGCGCAAACAAAACCGAGAACAATAATAATAAACTATTTCTCTGCGAGCTCTGCCTGCCCAATGGAATTAAGTTTTGTTTGTTATTCCATCGGGGCGAGAGACAAAAAAGAAGGTTTCCGAAATGACACCCAAGCACCATGGTATGCTCGAAATTCATATTGCCGTCCTGCTTTTTGGGCTGGCCGGCCTTTTCGGTAAATTGTTGGCGCTGCCGGCTTTGGTAATAGTATTCGGAAGAACCCTGTTTGCCTCACTTACACTGGGGGCAATCCTCTTTTGTTCATCAATACCACTTCGGACGGAATCAAGGCAGGACCTTGCGGTTCTCATTTTGCTCGGGGCTTTACTGGCTGTACATTGGACAACTTTCTTTCACGCCATTCAGATTTCAACCGTTGCCGTAGGATTGCTCTCATTTTCCACCTTCCCTTTATTCGTCACTTTCATGGAACCATTTTTTTTCAAAGAAAAATTGCGTCTTTTTGATATTTTATTTGCAGGTTCGGTTCTACTTGGCTTAGTCTTGGTTGTTCCATCATTCGATTTTCAAAACAATATCACCCAAGGGGCGTGTTGGGGCACAATATCGGGGCTTACGTTTGCGGTCCTATCTGTATTAAATCGAAAGTACGTGAGCACCTATCTTCCGATGGTGATTGTTTGCTATCAAAATTTGATTGCAACCGTTATATTGTTACCCTTTTTAATTTCTAAAGATTGGCATCTCCGGCCGGCTGACTTTGCTTGGCTGGCAATCCTGGGCATTTTTTGCACGGCTTTGGCCCATGTGTTGTTTATCAGGAGCCTTGTTCACATTAAGGCGCAACTGGCAAGCATGATTGCATGCCTGGAACCGCTTTATGGCATCATTTTTGCGTTGGTGTTGTTTGGCGAGGTTCCGGCATTAAGAACGATTTTAGGTGGAGGTATTATACTGGGCACCATTATTCTGGCGACAATAAAACGAAATTCAAGCAGGGTGTAAAGCATCCTGGCCCGGAAGACCAGGTTTTTCAGGACAAAATAAATCAGATGAATCCCGCGACTCAAACAGAAAATTACCGTAATCAACCGCTGGCCGGCGCTCTCTGCGTATTGATAGCTTCGTTTGTATTTGCAATTTTAGGAGCGCTGGTGAAGGTTGTCTCTTCTTCGCTGCCTAATGAGATGGTAGTTTTTTCCCGAAATATTTGCGCGCTTGTCTTTATCCTGCCGTGGTACTGGTACAGTCGGCCCTTCGGCGGCATCAGAACGAACTTCTTTCAATTCCACCTGTTGCGCGGCATAACGGGGTTGGGGGCCATGTACTGTTTTTTTTATGCCATCGCCCGCCTGCAACTCTCCGAAGCCTACCTGCTCATTGCTACGGCTCCCCTGTTTATTCCAGCGATTGCGTATGTTTGGATGGGTGAGCCAGTAGCCCGTAATGTACGCAGGGCAATCATTATCGGTTTTATCGGAATTGTTCTGATCCTAAAACCCGGATTCGGAATCTTTCAGCCGGCCGCGCTTGCGGGGCTAGGGGCCGGAGTACTTGCCGCCCTGGCAATGGTAAGCATCCGCCGCATGTCCGCCACCGAGCCGGTAATCCGGATTGTGTTCTACTTCACGTTTTTATCATCCGTGTTTTCTGCAGGCCCCCTGCTGTGGTCATGGCGGTCTCCGCCGCCGGCAATATGGTGGCTGCTCGTACTGATCGGCCTGCTGGCCACAATCGGACAATTTTTTCTTACCAAAGGTTATAGCTTTGCGCCGGCGGCCCAGGTTGGCCCCTTCACTTACTCAAATGTTGTCTTTGCAATCCTCATTGGATGGATCTTCTGGGAAGAAGCGCTGGATCTGCTGACATGGGCCGGGGCTTTATTGACCTGCATTGCCGGCATTATTACCACCCGCCGAACCGAAACGCACGTAATTGTGGACGCAACAGCCGGAACGACGCCTTATGATGCCGGGGATCGAAGCTCCTCTGGTTAACCCTAGCC
>JABMQM010000370.1 GCA_013203195.1 Desulfobacteraceae bacterium
CGGGCTGTGGCGCTTAGGCCCCCTTGCCTGGCTTGAAAAGGCTGAAGCCGTTTTTGTTCTGGGTGCAGATCCGGGTCATTCGACGCCGGTGGTGAGCTACTATCTGAAGAGGGCCTGCAAAAAAGGTATTCCTTTAGTGGTGGCTGATTCGAGACGGACAGACCTTGCTGATTTTTCATCCGCCTGGCTCGATCTTTCGACCGGCAACGGTTTGGAACCTGACTATGTTGCATTGATCAACGGTCTGGCAGCATTACTGTATGAGAAAAAGGGGCACGATGATGCTTATATCAAGCAGTTTACCGAAGGGTACGAGCAATACAGCAGCGGTCTTGCTTCTCTGAAACTAAAACAGGTAAGCCGTGTGACAGGCATAGATGCGAATGATCTAAATGCAACGGCCGAATTACTGCAAGGTAAAAAGATTGCCTTTGTGATCGGAAGTGGAATCCTTTTGCAAAGCTGCGGCATGCAGGCCATGGAGGCCGTTATCAACCTTGCGCTGATGACCGGCAGTCTCGGGTTTGAGGGGGCCGGCATCCACGTCCTTGCCAAAGATAACAATCAGATGGGGGCCCAGGATATGGGGGCGGTTCCGAATGCGCTTCCCGGCTGGCAGCTTCTGAATAATGATTCCAACCGTAAACGTTGGGAGCAGCTCTGGCAGACGGAAATATCAGCGGCAAACGGCCTCAATATGGTCGGTATGATCGAAGAGGCTGAAAAGGGCAATCTTAAGGGGTTGTACATTATGGGGGAAAACCCCCTCTGCAGCCTCCCTCAGCCGGATCGGGTTAAAAAAGCTCTCCAAAAACTCGATTTCATTGTGGTGCAGGATATATTGAATACCGCAACAGTTCAAATTGCAGATGTGGTTCTGCCCGGTGCCGCCTTTGCTGAAAAAGGCGGCTCCTTTACGAACATGGAGGGCAGAATTCAGTCATTTGGCCCGGTGGTGACACCGCCGGGCGATGCCCGTCCGGATTGGGAGATTTTAGGACTTTTGGCTTCAAAATTAGGGGATGCCAAACATTATGTTTCCCTTGGGCATGTAAGGGATGAAATCCGCCGGCTTGTCCCCATGTATGAAGACCTGGACAGGCATACCTCCACCGCCTGGGTAACGGTGGACGGCCGGCGTGAAGGCGATAAAGTTGCAAAAACGAAAACCATCATTCCTTTCTCCCCTGTTGTTTCCTGTGAAGGCGATATTAAAGGCGAATTATCCGATAAAGACTATCCTTTCACGGCAACCTTCGGGTTTGTACGTTATCATTTTGGGGGCGGGACCCGGACCGGCTATTCGAATCGCAGCTTAAAGCTGGATCTTAAAGGGGAGATAGAACTTTCACCTCAAGACGGCGAAAAGTTGAAAATAAATGACCAGGACACCGTCAAAGTTTCATCCCGGCATGGAGAGATAAAGAGGCAGATCAGATTAAGCAGCCGCTTGGGTCCGGGACAAATATTTATCCCGCTGGCGTTTAACGACAATGATGCCATGAACCTGATCGCAATGACCCCGCTGGGAGAGCCGGATTCACCCGGATGGAAGACGTGCCGGGTCAAGGTTGAAAAAATAGAGCATCAAGATACATGATCCAAGATACATGATCCAAGATGCAGGATACATGATTCAAGATACAGGATGAATGGAATCATTTCCTTGCTGCAATCCAGCATCCAGCATCAAGTATCTGCCCGAAATTTAGAGGACCTTTTTTGAATCTGTTTGTATCGTTGATAAGATAAAGAATAAGGGGAATATTCATGGAGCCTAAGGAAATAGACTGGAATAAACTTACCGCTTTGATTGAAAAACATGAAAATGAAAAATGGGCGCTGATACCGCTGCTGCAGGAAGTTCAGGAGGCGTTCGGTTACGTCCCTCCGGAATCGATTGAACCGATTGCTCAGGCACTAAAAATGTTTCCCAGCCAGGTTCAGGGGGTTATCACCTTTTATGCCGGATTTTCGTTGAAGCCCAAAGGCAAATATGTGCTAAAAGTTTGCCGCGGCACCGCCTGCCACGTGAAAGGGAGCAGGAACATCTTAAGATTGATGCAAAATGAGTTGGGCCTGGAAAAAGGTGAGACCAGCGCCGATTATCAATTCACCTTAGAGACAGTGGCCTGCCTCGGTGCTTGTTTTGTGGCTCCGGCCATGATGGTTAACCGTACCTATTACGGCAAACTGGCTCCAACCAGAATTTCCAGTTTGCTGGCACAGTACGGGAAGGATAAGGAGGAAGAGTAAAGCGTATGGAGAAACTTTCATCCATCGGCCAACTGGAATGGCTCCGTAATACGATACTTGCCCGGGATGCTAAAAGAAAAACGCAAGTTCATATCTGCATGACCGGCTGCCGGGCTTATGGTGCATCCGAAGTCATGGAAGCTGTTGAACAAGAGGTCAAAAAACAGGGCCTGTCGAAAGAGGTGGAAATCAGGGCTACCGGATGTCATGGATTTTGCGCCAAGGCACCTGTTATGGCCATAGAGCCGTTTGGCATTCAATATCAGGAAGTAGATCCGGAATCTGCTTCAGAGATTGTTGATATGACGCTTAAAAACAACCGGTTCGTTGACCGGCTGGCCTACAAGGATCCTGTAACGGGTGCCCCTGTTTTTTACCGCAATCAGATTCCTTTTTACAAAAAACAGGAAAGAAGGGTGCTGGCCAACTGTGGACGGATCAGTCCCACCAACATCGAGCATTATATCGTTGCCGACGGCTATCAGGCCGTTGCCAGGATGCTCTCCAAAATGACACCTGAAAATGTTATTGCCCAAGTTACCGCCGCTAAACTGAGAGGCCGGGGGGGGGCGGGTTTCCCGACGGGTCTCAAATGGAAATTCACTCGTCAGGCCCAGGGGCGTCCCAAATATATTATCTGCAATGCCGATGAAGGCGACCCGGGTGCTTTTATGGATCGAGCCATATTGGAGGGTGACCCCCACGCGGTTCTCGAAGGGATGCTGATCGGTGCCTATGCTATCGGGGCTGAGTATGGATATATTTATGTCAGGGAAGAATACCCGATTGCGATTGAACACCTTACCATAGCCCTTGAGCAAGCCAAAGAGCTGGGCCTGCTGGGTGAGAACATCCTTGGGACCGGATTCAATTATGACCTGTCTTTGAAAATAGGGGCGGGGGCCTTTGTGTGCGGCGAGGAGACCGCTCTGATGGCTTCCATAGAAGGCCAACGCGGCATGCCCAGAGCCCGTCCACCGTTTCCTGCTCAGTCCGGTCTGGGGGGAAAGCCCACCAACATCAACAATGTGGAGACCTGGGCTAATGTGCCCTTAATCATAAAAAACGGTGCCGAGTGGTATGGACAAGTAGGTACCGACAGCAGCAAGGGCACCAAGATCTTTTCTTTGGCCGGCAAGGTCAACAATACGGGACTTGTGGAAGTGCCTATCGGTACAACCGTTAAGGACATTATTTTTGGGATCGGCGGCGGCATTCCCAAGGGAAGAAAGTTTAAAGCCGTGCAGATGGGGGGGCCTTCAGGTGGCTGCGTCCCTGCGCAATTTTTAAACCTTTCCGTCGATTACGATACGATTCAGCGGATCGGCGCCATCATGGGCTCCGGCGGTCTGGTGGTGCTGGACGAAAATAATTGCATGGTTGAAATTGCCCGGTTTTTCTTAAGCTTTACCCAATCGGAATCCTGCGGAAAGTGTGCACCATGCAGACTGGGTACGACTCAGCTTTTGGAAATTTTAACACGCATAACCAGGGGTGAGGGCCAAATCTCTGATATCCAAACCATAAAGGAATTGGGTGCAACCATTACAGAATCATCGCTTTGCGGCCTGGGTCAAGCTTGTGCAAAGCCGGCGCTTTCCACTTTGAAATATTTTGTTAAAGAATATGAAGATCATATTATGGAGCACAGATGCGCAGGAGCAACTTGTGACTCCATGGTTATTTCCGCCTGCCAGCACGCCTGTCCGGCCGGAATTGATGTGCCCAACTATGTTGCCGCTGTTGCGCTTGGTAAATACGAGCAAGCCGTAGAGATTATCAGAGAGAGGAATCCTTTTCCGGCGGTATGCGGCCGTATCTGCATCCATCCTTGCGAGTTCAAGTGCAGAAGAGGCGAACTGGACGAACCGGTAGCCATTCGATCGATCAAACGGTTTGCTTCCGACTGGTATTTTGAACATATCGGATCGTCCCGAGATCCTTTTCCTGTTACCAAAGCGCAGATGGCTGCAGTTGTGGGGGCTGGTCCCGCCGGTCTGTCATGTGCCTATTTTCTGGCCAAAATGGGTTACAAGGTGACTGTCTTCGAGTCCCAGCCAATAGCCGGCGGGATGTTAGGTATTGCCGTTCCCGAATTTCGCCTGCCTCGGAAGGTCGTTGAGGATGAGATTAAATATATTGAAAACTGCGGGGTTGAAATTCGATACAACTCTCCGATTGATGCCGGACATACCTTCACCGATCTGCTAAATGAGGGTTATGAAGCAGTCTTTCTTGCCGCCGGAGCACAGGCCAGCAAACAAATCGGGATTCCGGGCGAAGATCAGGATCTGGAAGGCCTTTATTACGGGCTCCATTTTTTAAACGGCATCAAAAAGGGTCAGGAGATGCGCCTTAAAAACAGAGCGGTTGTCATCGGGGGGGGTAATGTTGCCATTGACGTTGCCAGAACCGCGTTGCGGGCCGGGGCACAGCATGTCCAGATTTTCTGCCTGGAACCGAGAGACGAAATGCCGGCGTGGGAAAAGGAAGTCGAAGAGGCCCTCGATGAGGGGATTGTCATCAATCCTTCATGGTCTCCCAAGCAGATTCTGTATCAAGACGGCAAGGTAACCGGGATTGAATTTGTCCGCTGTGTTTGTGTGTTTGATGATGAAGGGTGCTTTAACCCCGAATGCAATGAAGAAGTCACGCAACTTGTTGAAGCCGAAAATGTTCTCATCTCCATTGGACAGGCTCAAGACATGTCTTTTTTATCAGAAGACAGTCAGTTAGAGAGGGCTTTGTGGGGGGCGCTGGTTGTTGATGACAACACGCTTTCCACAAATATTCCCGGTGTATTTGCCGGCGGAGATTTTACAACAGGGCCGACCTTTGTCATACGGGCTATCGCGTCGGGAAGAAGAGCGGCAATCGCCATTGATAAGTATCTTCAGGGAGAAAGCGGTCCTGTCGAAATTCCGGACATGAAGACCGCTCTGCATGAGGATACAGGCCTGGCGCTGGATGAGGAGACAGACCAAGAGATGCCGAGAATCCGGATCGAACTCGAAAAAGCAGAAAAAAGAGTAAACGACTTTCGCGAAGTTGAGAAAGGACTCTCCAGCCAAGAAGCCATAAGCGAATCCAAAAGGTGCCTAAGATGTGATTTGGAAAAAGAGAGGATGTCAATATGATCAGGTCTATTACACAACCAAAAGCTGAAAAAGAGATCGATCTGCTTTTAAGCGGATCAGGGAGAATCTTCATCATTGGCTGCGGTACGTGCGTTACTTTGACACGTACCGGCGGCGAGCCTGAAGTAAGGGCCATGCAGGAGCGGTTGTCCGGCAAAGGCAAGCTTATTACCGGCCATCTGGTTGTTCCGGTGGCTTGTGACAATTTAACAACCGATGCCTTGGCCGAATACGGCCACCAAATTGACCAGGCCGATACGCTTTTGATCATGACCTGCGCTTTCGGTGTCCAGACTATTGCCAGGCAGTTAAAGAAAATGGTTGTGCCGGCCCTGGACACCTTGTTCATGGGGAAAGAGACCGCCGCGGGAGAGTTTACTGAGATTTGCACCCAGTGCGGGACTTGTATCATCGGTGAAACCGGCGGAATATGTCCCGTCACTTCTTGCCACAAAGGGCTGGTAAATGGTCCCTGCGGGGGGACGGATAGTGGAAAATGTGAAATAGACAAAAGAAAAGATTGCGCCTGGACAATGATATATAACCGGCTGATGGATCTGGGACGGCTGGATTCCATGCGCAGGCTCCAGCCACCGAGGAATCACCTGGGAGAGCCAACCCCCGGGAAAATGATATTATCGGAAAAATAAACCTTTAAGAAAGGACCTGTGAGATGGTTTCTGCATTTCAAAAAGCCTTAAAGTCGGGCAAATTTGTCATAACCTGTGAGGCCGCTCCTCCCAAGGGGACCAACCTTAAACGCATGGCCCACGATATCGAGCTTCTAAAAGACAAGGTAGATGCTATTAATGTAACCGATCACCAAAGTTCGGTCATGCGGTTTCCCAGCCTGGGCGGCGCTATGCTTGTAAAAGAGCTGGGCGGTGAACCGATCTTGCAGATGACCTGCCGGGATCGCAACCGTCTGGCGCTCCAGGCGGATTTGCTTTTTGCTTCCTACATGGGGATTCACAACGTCCTTTGCCTTACCGGGGATTCGATCATGCTGGGTGATCATAAAGAGGCTAAGGCCGTTTTCGATCTGGATTCCAGTCAGCTGCTGGGGGTTGTCAGAAAGCTTGAAGAAGGCAAGGATATCAGCGGCAACGATCTGGACGGCGGGGTTTCATTTTGCGCCGGCGGCATTGTCACGCCGGAAGCCGATCCCCTTGAACCCCAGCTTATCAAATTCGAAAAAAAAATTGAAGCCGGTGCCGAGTTTATCCAGACCCAGGCCGTGTTTGACCTGGACAGATTCAAAAAATTCATGGAATACGCCGGACAGTTTAATGTGAAAATTCTGGCGGGTGTCATTTTATTGACTTCTGCACCCATGGCTCGCTTTATGAACAACAATATTGCCGGAGTTTTTGTGCCGCAGGACTTGATAGATGAAATGGCCTCAGCCCCCAAGGGTCAGGTTTTGACCAAAGGTATAGAGATTGCCGGCCGCATGATCAAACGGATTCACGAGGAAAAAATGTGTGACGGTGTCCACATCATGGCCATCAACAAGGAAGAACTGGTACCGGATATCATGTCGGCGGCCGGATTGATTTAAAATCTATCTAAATTATATCAAGGAGGCCGGTTAAAGGCGGGAAGGTGTTAAAAAGGATTAGGGCATAGATATATTTTCGAAAAACTCGATCATTTTATACGTTGATATGCATGAGCGCCGACTTTGATACCTTGCCAAACTTCAAACTATCATAAACGTTACTAATTTTGAAGATAACTTCCTGTTATGTCAACAATTTCAAATCGCCGTGCTTCTACTTATAAAATCTCTGAGATCGGGATAATGTGAAAATTTAAATTGATTTACTCAATCATTTTTTAATCGTTTGCCAATACTCCAGGCCTTTCCGGCATGATTGCCTACCTGCCAGTAATTATTGTCTGGCATAGTAAGCGTAAAAGGGTTGATCTTTTTAATATCAGGTTTGCCATCGGTTAAGTAGCGTTCTTCCGTAAACGCCTCTATAATTTCACCGATGTATAGCGTATTTGATGGTAGTTTCTTTGCATCATATAGTTTGCAAGCCATGCAAAGCGGAGACTCCTTTATCAAAGGTGCACCAGGCAACTCTCCGTAAAAGACATTAAAGACTTTTGACTTGTCGGTTTTACTGCCGGACACTAAACCGCAATAATCGGTTTTCTCCATAAGTGAAAAGTCAGGAACATTAACGCTGAAGGCTTGGTTTGCGTCGATTCCCTTATTGGTATGGTGGGGTCCTAATGCGATCCCTATCATTGGTGGTTTAAAATTGACTCTGGAAACCCATCCTACCGCCATAAAATTTGCTCTGCCATCAACCAACGAACCTGCCAAAACCATCGGCATGGGATAAACAAATGCATTATTATCGATCTTTACTTTTTCCATAACAGCTTTCTCCCATCTTGCCTGACATCGCCAATTAGAATAGTAGTCTCTATAATCGGCTTCCGTAACATGTGTACCTTGATTTTGCTATCTCAAGGTTTTTTCTCTAAATCTGGAGCAAGAGCTAAACTTGCCAAACTTCAAGTTATCTGAATCGTTACCAATTTTAAAGATACGTTAATGGTATCACATTACCGTTGCAATTTCGATCGGATGGACTATTTACCCTAAAACCTCATTCATGCGTTTCAAATCCTCCTTTTTACCGATAACGACGATTGTATCTTCGGATTCAAGTTTTTCTTCCGGTGTCGGGTTAAAAACCATCTCGCTGGTTGGCTTCTTGATGGCGACGATAACCACACCGAACCTCTGACGAATTTGGCTATCGATAAGGGTTTTCCCGATGAGGTCGGATGCTGGGCCGACAACAGCTTCTTCCATTCTAAGACCCAACTGGCTATCCATCATGGCAGAATCGATAAAGTCCACCACCGTTGGTTTCTTTAAGATTTGTGCCATTCTTCTTCCCCCGAAAAGGTAGGGACAAACAACTCTCGAAGCACCGGCCCTGAGAATTTTGCTCTCATTCTGCACATCCGATGCCCGGGCCAGAACAAAGATATCGGGTCTCAATCCCTTGGCGGTCAGGGTGATGAAAACATTATCTGCATCCGACCCGACAGCCGTTACAATTCCTTTGGCCTTTTTGATTCCCGCCTGAAGTAAGGCTTCTTCCAAGGTTGCATCCATATTCAGGTACAGAAAATTATCCTCCTCAAGCTGTTTGATCTTCTCTGAATCCTGTTCAATCACCACAAAGGAAATATTTTCATCAGACAGCTCACGGCAGATAATCGTTCCAATGCGTCCATTGCCGCAGATGATATAGTGGTCATTTAATTTTGATATTTGCTTTTCCAACTTTCTCCTCCCTAATATCCTTCTCAATTCCCCCTCGACAAAGATTCTGGCCACTTGACCGAGCGTATAGGTTAATACGCTGATTCCTGAAACGATGATGATGATGGTAATGATGCGGCCGACCTGGGAAAGGGGTTTGACTTCAGAAAATCCCACCGAACTGATGGTAATGATAGTCATATAGAAGGCATCAAAAACCGGCATATCTTCAAAGACAGAATATCCGATGGTGCTCGCCAAGATAACCGTAAACAGTAGTATAAACGAAATTCGTAGTTTGGAGTATTCCATATTCGCTAACGTCTTCGTGGAAAAGGGTGATTATCAGAATCTACGTGTCGGACTTGTTCTTCATTTTTTGGACCTGTTCGTTGTAAAAGGCAATAACCTCCCTGCGGTTTAGCATTCCTATCAGAACACCATGATCATCATCCCTTACGACCGGCAGGCTGTCGATGTTTTTGATCGTAAACTTTTGAAATACGGAGTTCAGGTCCTCAGACGGGGTGGTGCTGATAAGATCAAAAGTGGCAACATCCCTCATTACCACAAGGTTATCGATACCCCGTGAAAAGAGCACGCCCCTGATGTCCGTACTGGAAAATATACCAACCAGCCTGTTATTTGGATCTACTACCGGGAAATAGTGCTGTTTGGTCTCGCAAAATAACTCCCTGAATTCCCGAAATGGCATGTTCTGGGGAATCAGCTTGACGTCTTGCACAAGGTGCATGAGGTCCTGGATCCTGATAGCCTGCAAAATATCCACAAAAAAATCTCCAGCATGGGCCGGAGAATCGACCTTACGTTTGACCTGTCGTTCATAGATGGTCCATTTTTTACCGGTAAGGTAAGAGACGGAACAGACAAGCAGGCTCGGCAGCAGCAAATGATAGGAGTTGGTCATTTCACTGACAAAGATGATGGTTGAAATCGGCGTGTTGGAAACAGCCGTGAAAAAGCCGGCCATGCCGACGACCACAAACGCCCCGGGTTCGGCGACGACACCCGGTATGATCTGGTGAAATAGTTTTCCGACGACACCACCCATAGCCCCGCCGATGACAATGGAAGGCCCGAACACGCCCCCGCTGCCTCCGGAGCCGATGGAAAACGAGGTGGTGAAAATTTTCCCAATGGCCAGAAAAAGCAAAAACGGTATGGTAAGCTCATTGTTGAGCGCCATCTGGGCAAAACCGTAGCCAAAAGCCAGTGTCTGGGGCAAAAAGAAACCGATGATGCCGGTACACAGTCCTCCGAGGGCCGGCTTTAAATAATTCGGCATATTCAGGGACTTGAACAGGTGGACAATTCCATAAAACGATTTAACGTACAAAATACCTGTTGCCACCAACACCAGGGCCAGCACGAGATACGGCCCCAGCTCCAGAGGATTGCGGAAATGAAAATAAGGCGCTTCAAACAACGATCCCCAGCCGAACACCAGGCAAAACAGGCAGTAAGCCACCACCGATGAAATTCCTGCCGGAATAATCACTTCGGACTCAAATTCAGGGTCCCGGTACAGTACCTCGGCAGCAAAGAGGGCACCCGCCAAAGGAGCCCTGAAGATACTGCCGACGCCGGCACCGATTCCCGCCGCCATCATGATGCGCCGCTCACGGTCGGACAATTTCAGCTTGGTTGCCAGAAATGATCCGAATCCTGCCCCAATCTGTGCGATGGGGCCTTCCCGCCCACCCGAACCACCGGTGGTGAGGGTAATGGCAGAGGCGATGATTTTAACAATCGGAACCCGACTGCGTATAAAACCGCCTTTGTTGTGATAGGCATCGATGGCAGCATCCGTGCCATGACCTTCGGCTTCCGGAGCATAGCTATACACCAGCCACCCGCTCAAAATGCCGCCCAAAGCCGGAAGAATAAGCAGAATGTATCGATTCAACGGTGTTCCCGTCGATGTAAAAAGATGATGTTCACCGGCGGGGGAGGGAGGCCTATACCCGGCCACAAGATCCATAAAATAATGCAAGCCGACCTGGCAAAGGTAATGGAAAACGATAGAACCCAAGCCGGCGATAATACCGATTAATACAAAGTGCACGGTCCATTTGCCGGCATGGGCGAGACTGAGGGACCTTTCTGTAACGGCAAAAGCTTCAAAGCTTCTTTTCAGTCGCGTGAATAGACTCATTTATTCATTGATTTCAGGTCTTCAATACCTTCCAGGATAATATTGAACAGCTCAGGAATATCATTTTCTTCCAGGCACGAAAAAGCGACCCTAAGATCCGTTTTGCCCATTGATATAAGCCCCACACCGTATTTTTCAAGCAGGTGGAGTCGCAAGGGTTCAGCTTCAACAGATTTGAGCTTAATACACATGAAGTAACCGGAGTTAAATGGGTAAACGTCCCAGGCACCTTTATATTTGGTGTCCGCAAGGACTTCTTTGACACGTTGGGCTCTTTTTTTCAGAATCTTGAATTTTTCCTCTTTTTCAGCCTCATAGTTGTCCCCCTGCATGGATTTCAATACGATTGACTGGCTCAGATGGGATGCATTGGAAATAGAACCCCTGATGCTGCCGGCGGTCTTCTTCTCCAGGGCATCGTATACCGGCAAAGGATCGCCTTCGATTTTACTTCCGTAAGTTATAAAACCGATTCTTAATCCCCAGGCAAAAATCTCCTTGGTGGCGCCATCCAGTTTAACGGCCAATAACCGGGGGTGCCGGTCACATAACTGCGCAAAAAGGGATTCTTTCAACACGTTGTCTTCATAAAAGAGGCCGAAGTAGGAATCGTCCGTAACCGCTATGACGTTGGTTCCAGCCTTGGCAGTCTCCACAAGAATCTCGGCGATGCGATGGCCTTCTTCTTCGCTGACGGTATAACCGGTGGGGTTGTGCGGGAAATTCAGCAAAACAATAATTTTAGCATGTCTTTGCGCCTCAAGGGTGAGCTTCTTTTCAAAAGCCGCAAGATTATATCCTCCGTCTTTAGAAAAAATTGGGAAATGACTGATGGTTACACCCTTTCTGACATTTAAAATCATGTTGTAGTTGCCCCACATCATGTCCGGTAAAACGACGATATCTCCGGGATCTGCCCATATACTTGCAAACATGCTGATAGCGTGGGTAATGCCGCATGTAACTACCGGTAGGCTATATTTTTTATCTGTAAGCGATGGATTTTTTTTAACCAGACTATCCTGCCATATTTTTCTTAAAGCCGGAATTCCAAAAGACGGTGCATAGGTTAAAGACTCTTTCGGCTGGATGCCGTTAATGGCATCCATTACAGAAGGAAAGTGCATGGTGCGTCCCTGCTCTGTGGCAATTCCTATGGTTGCATTTAGCTTATAAGCTTTTTCCTTGGCTTCTGCGCTCTGGCTTAAAATTCCTTTAGGGAAAAAGAGATTTTTGCCCACTTCCGAAAGCATTTCCGATAGATGAGGATTCCCCTGTGCGATGATCCGGTTGAGGTCCTGCGCAATAGGATTCATGTATTTACCTCCACGTACACTGATGTCGCATGCGGTACTATTCTATCATTTAACCATTTAACATTTCAATAAACAACCTTGCCAAGAATAGTAGCGCTTTTACTATACCAATAAAATCTAATAATAACAACTATTCTTACATATCAGGGCTCGCTATTTACCTTATATAAATGACCGAGACCTTTATATACCATGGGATTGCACATAAATTGGACATCAGGTCGGTCTAGGTTATAAGGTTCCGGGTTCTCGGTTCAGCCTGCGATGAGCTCAGTCGAGTCGGGTTAAGCGCTTCGCGTTTTTTTCCTTAACCATTGATTCCATAGGGGTAATACAACGGGGAGGCCGATCTCTGAACCTTTGAACGTTGAACCTTTGAACCCAACTTTTTGATTAGAGATGGAGCGTTTTATCTAAAATTTCACCGCATCATCTATCATTATTTGCGCGATCTGTAAATTAGGATGGGGATAAAACTGTTGCATCGCAAAATGGGATAAAAAAACCCCGCTCTATAGTTGAGCGGGGTTCACCTTAAAATCAAAAGCTATGTTACCGGTTGCCTCTTTTGGAAGCTTTGAGCGGATTAACTTTTGCTTTGCTGCCGTTAGAAACTTTGGTAACATGAGAAGCAATGTTGCAATCTCCGTTTTTCCACTTTAACGCAGGATCAGGACAAGCCGTGCAGTACCATCCGGCTGAAAATTCCGAACCACGATTGCAGCCATTACATTTCTCTACGATTTCATGGCAAATCCCGCCGTTGTAAGAACACCCCTTTGCAGTCATAAAAGGGCAATCAAAACCTTTTCTGATCGTTGTACACTCCATCGGAACCACCCCCTTTCTTTCATTTTGGATTCACTAAAAAAAGGCCCGGAGACATCTGCTCCCGGCCCAGCAAGACAGGTAACAAAATTTTCGGGAATATAACCATGTGCCTTTATCTTGTCAACAATAATTTTGATGGCGTCGCAAAAAGTCCCATCTACTGGGCTTATCCGCCTCAGGCGGGTTGTAGTATTTTTATCCCGCCGAAGTTTGGCGGGGGTATATGAACCTTTTTACCTTGGCACGGCGTAGCTATGCGAAGACTGCTTAGCC
>JABMQM010000371.1 GCA_013203195.1 Desulfobacteraceae bacterium
CTTTCGTGACGTTCGACGTCGGCCCCTCCATAAAAGATAATCAGCTCATTAGCGTCGGGGGTCACCACTTTGGAGGCATCTTCCACCGGATCTCCGAAAATTACCCCCAGAGTGTCGTAGTGCTTGCGGGTTGCCTCAATGACATCACCGAACATCTGAGCGGTGGCATCGCCGGTCAGATCAACGGGATTGGCTTTGATGGCATGGGCCGGAATGAGCGGCGTGATCGCCTCGACCGCCTCCGGTGGCAGAGGAGATACGTCTAACCCTTCCTGCTCAGCCTGATCCGTAGCCAGAATAGCGGCGCCTCCCGATGTTGTAATAAAGAGAATGCGGTTGCCTTGCGGTGGTTTCAGATAAGCCAGGGCCTTGGCATAGTCATAAAATTCCTCGGCTGTGTATGCCCTGCAAATATTGTATTTTGCAAAGAGGGCTTCATAAACGGCGTCGGCACCGGCCAAAGCTTTAGTGTGGGACTCAGCCGCCACCTTGCCTTTGGGCGTACGGCCGGACTTTAGAACCACCAGCGGTTTTTTAAGCTGTTTTACCGCTTGAATGAACTGTTCGGGACGTTTGATCCCTTCGATATAAGCGGCAATTACCTCGGTGTTGGGGTCCTGGTTGAAATAGGCAATGAGATCGGCCTCATCCACATCCGCACGGTTGCCCATGCTGACAAAACTGGAGGTCCCCAGCTTCTCTTCGGAAAACCGGTCCATCATGGCAGCCCCTACCGTTCCGCTTTGAGAAATGAGTGCAACCTTGCCTGTGTAAGTTAACAAAGGCCAGGAGGCGCACAAGGGATGATGGGGATTGTTGACCCCCTGACAGTTGGGGCCGATCAGGCGAACGCCGAATTGTTGAGCTGTCGCAACCACTTGCTGCTGGAGCTCTGCGCCTTCATCACTCGCCTCGGCAAAACCGCCGGTGATGATAATGGCGCCTTTGACACCCTTTTCACCGCACTCCTGCACGGCCTGGGGCACGAAGCGGGCCGGAATGATAATAACGGCCAGGTCCACAGGTCCTTCAATATCCTTGACGCTCTTGTGACAGGGAAGGTCGAGAATGACGTCGGCCTTGGGATTAATGGGATGAACGGATCCTTTAAAGCCGCCGTCTATGATATTTTTCAGAATTTCATGGCCCATTTTGTCAGGGCTGGTCGAGGCTCCGATAACGGCCACGCTTTTAGGTTTTAAAATGGCATCCAATTGTCCGGCAGATTCTAGAGCAGCCATGGCGTACCCCCTTTTCATTTAAAGCTGTCAGGGGTCAGGGATCTGGGATCAGTAAAAGCGATTTTCGTCCGACCCCCGATCCCTGGCTCCTGATCCTATGTCGCTGCTTTTTTGGCTACATTGCTGTTAAACTTTTCAGCATTGATGATAAAACGCTGGTGGGTAGCCTTGCCGATCTTGTCCGCCTCATCAAAACCTTCCACTTCGAAAACTAATTTTCGGCCGTCTACCTCGATCAACTTGGCGTTGAAACGAACTTTCATTCCCAGCGGCGTTGCTGCTATGTGGGAAAATTGCATTCCGATGCCAACGGTTTGCTCACCTTCACCTAGGTGAGGGTGGACCATTTCGGCACAAACCGCTTCCATGTGCCCCACCATCACGCTTGTGGCATAGACATTGGGTACATGCGGAAATACCTTTTGTGCCGACATTTCCTCGTCGGTTTCCCGTTCCATTTCGTGAGTAATGCCGGCCTTCAGTGCCTCAGTCATTGTTTACCTCCACTGATAATTTAGTGTTTTATTAATAAACTGAATGAAAATCATGAGATAAATAATATTTCAACTTTATCGAGCTAAGTCAACAGGCATTTTGTCAAACGCGACACGATCGTTTTGATGAATGCAGGTTCGTTTCCGGGATGGCCGGGGCGGGGTAACAGAGCCGGGCCGTTGGTCATGGGTAAGAGCATCGCTCACGGGATGGCAACTCCTGATTCGGCCACGATACCGAAAAGACTTTCCTGCAAATGCGGATGGCCTAATAATTGATCTCCGCTGCCGGACAGGGTGATTTTTCCTTCTTCAATCAGGTAAGCCTTGGTGGCCACATTCAAAATGCGGCGCACATGCTGGCCGGCCATAAACAGGGTGAATCCGTGCCGGCGGATTTGCCTCAGGGTATTGCATAGCCGGTTTACATCCCTGGGGGCCATACCCAGAAAAGGGTC
>JABMQM010000372.1 GCA_013203195.1 Desulfobacteraceae bacterium
CTTTTCCTTGGAAAGTCCCGCCTCTTCCATGGACTTATTATAATAGGCAAAAGACCTCTCAGCCTCTTCAACGATTCCTTGCAGTTCATATTCGACCATTGATTCGGGCAATTCAAATTCCGTTTTGGCTATCAAAGCTTCGAAAATCTGCTCATTCAGCTCATGTTCAGCCCGTTTATCATAACCTTGTTTCAGGTTGTCGGTGATGGCCTTTTTCACGGCATCCAGGTTTTCATACTGGCCCAGTTGTTTTGCAAATTCATCATCGATTTCCGGCAGCTTTTCTTCCCGGATTTCGTTGAGCGTCACCTTAAAAGTTATTTCGTGGTTGGCCAGCTTGGCATTAAAGTAGTCTTCGGGAAACTTAACCTGTATTTCACGGCTTTCGCCCGGCTGCATACCTATTATCTGTTCGTCGAACTCCTTTGAAATACTCCCGGCACCGACTTTCATGGTGAAATTTTTGGTCTTTTGGGTTTCGACAAAGGGCTGTCCGTCTTTAAAGCCTTCATAATTGATGCTGACAAAATCGTTTTCCCGAACGGGTCGCTCCTCGGTAATAGGTTCCCGTTTGGCCAGGTTTTTTTGAAGCAATTTAAGTTGTGTATCTACCTCTTCATCGCTGACCTCATACAGGTTCTTTTGCAACTTTAAGCCCTTGAAATCCAGCTCCCCAATCTCCGGTTTTACATCAATAGTAGCCTCATATTTATACGGACCTTTTTCGTCAAGGCTGGGCGGATCCAGCTGCGGTTGCCCCACAATTGACAGCTCGGTCTCCTGTAGTGCCGCTATAAATGAATCCTGGAGCAACTTGGAAGCAACATCATGATGAACATCTTGCTTGTAATATCTCTCCAAAACAGATCGGGGCGCCTTTCCAGGGCGAAATCCTTTGATTTTTGCTTTTTTCTTGAGGATTTTGTAAGCATTGTCAAGCTCTTGGACAACATCTTTTTCAGGAACCTCAATACTAAGTATCTTTTTAACAGTGCTTACATCTTTAACCGTAACTTGCATAACATTCCTTTTCCTTTCTAATAAATTTTGATAAGTGCGAGAGGGGAGACTCGAACTCCCACTCTGTCCCCAGAGCTGGATCCTAAGTCCAGTGCGTATACCAGTTCCGCCACTCTCGCATATCGTTATCTGGTGCTTTAAACAAACAAAAAAGCTACTTTCACCCAAATTGAAAACTCCCACTTGAACAATATATTCAAATATATTAAAGATCAATAGAAAGCTATATCAAAAATATGATCAAACCCTCTGGGTGTCAAGAAAATAGAGCAAAGCATCTATCATGTCACGATACTGCAAACAATATGCCACTGCCTTGCGTCTGATTGCTTTATGTTGCGCAATCTTACTGCCGGTCATTTTGGTTGCCGAAGGAAATGCCCAAAAACCGAACTTTGTTAATTATCAGAAGGTTATTGTTATAGATCCCGGGCACGGAGGGCATGAGAAGGGGGCCAAGGGGCCGGAAAGAACATTAGAAAAAACCGTAACATTCAATCTTGCCCGCATAATCGCTGTTGAACTTTCCAACACTTATAAGGTGATTTTGACACGCACCGATGACTATTGGCTTGATCTTCCTAACCGCACGGCAACGGCCAACCACGAGTCCGCCGACCTGTTCATAAGTATCCATACCGGCGGTAGCTTTCATCATCAGGCCCGCGGTATGACGCTTTATTATTTCAAAGAGCCTTTAGGCCCTGCCCTGACACAAACAACCGAACTGCTAAAACCGCTAAACTCCGGCACACAGATACCCTGGGAGAAAATTCAAAACCGGCATAAAACCACCAGCAGCGCCCTGGCCAAGCTGATTCGCAAACGCATTAATGAACAGGTAATATTTGTCAGAAGCAAAGTTCAAGGGGCACCGCTGATGGTTCTTGAGGGAGCTGATATGCCGGCGGTTGTCCTTGAAATCGGATATATCAGCAACCCTGCTGAAGAAAAATCATTGCGTGATATCAATGTCTTGTCCAAAATTGCCAAAGGAATACACAACGCTGTTGACGAGTTCTTCCAAAAAGTCCGTTGACCCAACTTTTATATTAAATTAGCCACAGACCCACGCGGACAATCGCAGACATATCCCTTTTGCTCGGCCGACACCCGTGAAAAGGATCAGCCTTTCACGGGCCAAGCTGGCCGAACAAAAACTATCTTCGCTGTCGCGAAAAATCACCTTCCGGTCATAAACATTGTAGGTAAAATGCAACTAATATAACTATGTTTTATTGCTTTGGATTGCCCGCAGGGCTTGATATTATTTTCTCTGCCAAGCCTGTCCCGCCTGACCAGCGGGAGTCGGCAGAGAAAATGTTCTGCGTTAATCTGCGTGCGTCTGCGGTTAATTTTAAAGGAATATTTATGCTTTGATGACTGGTAAGCCTATCTTTTTGGTCTTGCAGGTTAGAAAAAAGCGTGTTAGGAATTATTAGTATCGGGGCGTGGCGCAGCCTGGCAGCGCGCCTGCTTTGGGAGCAGGAAGTCGGAGGTTCAAATCCTCTCGCCCCGACCAA
>JABMQM010000373.1 GCA_013203195.1 Desulfobacteraceae bacterium
CTGTTTGGTTCCGGCTTGTCCGGGTTGGGATGTAAATTTAACTTTGAAACCGAGACGGTTTCAAAATGTTTGATTCTGTTCGGGCTGAAAATGCCTCATAAGGAGTGTTGGAATGATTCTCGACATAGGATTTGAGACCATGCCAAGAGAAGATTTGGAGACAATTATCTTGCGCAGGCTCAAAGCAACTATTGACCGCATATATTCGAATGTACCCTTTTACCGCCGGAAACTTGAAGAAAACAGCATCACGCCGAATGACATCCGATCCCTTGAAGATTTACAACGGATTCCGTTTACAACCAAAGAGGATTTGCGCGATAATTATCCTTACGGAATGTTTGCCGTTCCCATGGACAACGTTGTTCGTATTCATGCTTCGTCCGGAACTACCGGTCAACCGACCGTAGTCGGTTATACCGCCAGAGACGTGAATACATGGGCTGAACTTATGGCGCGCTCACTTGCCGCCGGTGGAGCCACGCGTGGTGACATCATTCACAATGCTTACGGCTACGGACTCTTTACGGGAGGCCTGGGTGTCCATTATGGAGCAGAAAAACTGGGCGCTTCCGTGATCCCGGTTTCAGGCGGCAACACCAAGAGACAGATAGTTATAATGAAAGATTTTGGTCCTACAATACTGACGGCAACGCCCTCATACGCACTTCATCTGGCGGAAGTTGCCGATGAAATGGGTGTATCTTTTGCAGATTTAAAATTTAAATTCGGTATATTCGGGGCCGAACCCTGGTCGGAAAACATGCGTGAAGATATCGAAAGGAAGCTGCATTTAACCGCCGTAGATATTTATGGCTTGAGCGAAGTGATCGGACCGGGGGTGGCCATCGAATGTTATGAAGCCAAAAACGGCCTGCATATCTTTGAAGATCACTTTATACCCGAGATCATTGATCCGGCTACCGGAGAAGTTCTTGCGGACGGTGAGACGGGGGAGCTTGTTTTTACTTCCATAACCAAGGAAGCATTTCCCGTTATCCGCTACCGCACGCGTGACATAACTTCATTAAATCCGGAGCCGTGTATCTGCGGCCGGACGCATATCCGCATGAACAGAGTCAGCGGCCGTACGGACGATATGCTTATTATTCGCGGTGTCAACGTGTTTCCGTCACAGATTGAAAGCGTTCTGATGGAAATGGATGATGTTGAACCTCACTATCAGCTTTTGGTTGACCGGGAGGGTACACTGGACACTCTCACTGTTATGGTGGAAGTCGGAGAACAATTATTTTCCGATGAAGTCAAGCATTTGCAGGATCTGGAACGAAAAATTTCAAAGAACATAAAAGACTATCTTGGTGTTTCCGCCAAGGTGAAACTCGTGGAGCCCAAGGCCATTGCCCGCAGCGAGGGCAAAGCCATACGGGTTATTGATAAGCGCGAGATGTAAAAGAGGATACTGGATGCTGGATACTGGATGCTGGATACTGGATACTGGTTTCTGGATTTTGGAAGCCGGATTGTACAAACCAATTATGTTTACGTGATGAAATCAGTATAGAGCCTATTGATACTTTTTAACATCAAGTATCTAGTATCCAGTATCAAGCAACCAGTAACCAGCAACAAGCAAAAGGAGGCAGCTATGCGAGCCGTACAGATTTCAGTCTTTTTGGAAAACAAGGCGGGGCGTCTGGCTGAAGTTACAGGCATTCTTGCTGAAGCCGATGTAAATATCAGGGCTCTGGCCCTGGCTGACACATCAGATTTTGGTGTGCTGCGTCTGATCGTAAATGACAATCAAAAAGCCGTTACGGCGCTTAAAAACCGGGGTTTTACCATAGGTGAGACCGATGTGGTCGCCGTAGAGGTGGAAGACAGGCCCGGAGGGTTGCATAGAATACTGGATATTTTGAACAAGGCCGGCGTTAATGTGGAATATATGTATGCCTTTGTTCAACAAAGCGGCAACAATGCGGTCATGATATTCAGATTCGATAATATTGATGAGGCCGTGAACATACTCCAAGCAAACAACTTAACGGTGATTAACGGAAGCAAAGTTTACACCCTGTAATCCGGGCCGGAACAGGCTGAAACAGGAAGATCTCCGGTTTTCAGCTTGGGGTTCAAATGAGATCCATTTGGCCCTGATTTCCGTTTTCAGCTTTTAGACATACCAGGCCAGATTATTTCTTTTGAACGGCCTGGAATAGCACTCACAGTGGCGCAAATTTTGAGTTTCATAAATGGTACAGTTAAAAAAGGAGGGAAACAGATGAGGTTAAAAAGAATTGCTATTTTCACCACGGTTTGCCTATTTGGCGTAGGATTTCTGATCAGCCCGGCACTTGCCTTTAAGATCGGGGCTGTTTTTTCCGTCACGGGTCGTACCTCTTTTCTGGGAGACCCTGAGAAGAAGACGGCTGAAATGCTGGTTGAAAAGATCAACAAGGCCGGCGGTATAAACGGAGAAAAACTGGAACTTATTGTTTATGACAGCGAAGGGGATGCCACCAAGGCCAACCTTGCCGTTAAAAAACTGATTAATCAGGATAAAGTTTGTGCGGTGATCGGCCCTTCATTGAGCGGGACATCCATGGCGGTTGTTCCGTTGGCGGAAAAATACAAAACGCCGCTTGTTTCCTGTGCTGCCAGTTATAAAATCGTCTGGGATGGAGAGAAAAAACAGGTGCGTAAATGGGTTTTCAAAACACCCCAGACGGATACCATGGCGGTCGAGGCCATTTATACCAGCTTAAAGAAAAAGGGGATTAGCAAGATAGCCGTTATGAGTGTTACCTCGGGATTTGGTGCCAGCGGCCGTTCCGAGCTGCTCAGGCTAGCTTCTGCAAATGGGATGACCATTGTTGCTGATGAGAAATACGGACCCAAGGATACCGACATGACAGCTCAGCTGACCAAGGTCAAAGGGCTGGCGCCCCAGGCCATCGTCAACTGGTCGGTCGGCCCAACCCAGGTGGTAGTACTGCGGAATTGGAGAGACCTGGGCATGGAAAACATCACTTTCTATCAGAGCCATGGTTTCGGCAGCCGCAAAAACATCACATTGGCCGCAGGGGCGGCTGAAGGCGTTTTCTGCCCACTGGGCGCGGTCAACGTTGCCGCACTTCTACCGCAAGGCCATCCCCAAAAGGCTGTAACCATGGAGTATATGAAAGACTACAAAGCCAAGTACAATGAAAATCTGAGTTCTTTCGGAGGGCATGCCTGGGACGCCATTTACTTGTTGGCGGACGCCCTTAAAGCCGTTGGCTGCGACAAGGCTGCTATCCGTGATCACCTTGAAAAAACCAAAGGGTTTGTCGGCCAGCACGGTGTCTTTAACTATTCGCCGGACGACCATATAGGTTTGGACAAGACTGCATTTCAAATGGTTGTGGTCAAAGATGGAGACTGGGCTCTGGCTGATTAAGATTGACCATATGGACTCGTAGTTAAGCTTTATGCTGCTAAAGAGGGTGGTGTTTTCACACCACCCTCACTTTTTATTACAACTGGAATATTAAATGGAAACGATTACGCCGGCCGGCCAGCTTTTTCAATATTTGATCACCGGGATCACCGTGGGCAGTATTTACGCCATGGTGGCCGGCGGTTTTAATATCATCTATAATGTGACCGAGATTATCAACTTTGCTCAGGGCGAGTTTGTGATGCTGGGGGGGTTGACTA
>JABMQM010000374.1 GCA_013203195.1 Desulfobacteraceae bacterium
ATGTCAATTAATTACAGAATTCCTTGCAATTCTTATCGTTTCTATGTCATCCACCGATATCGGAGATTGTTTCAAATAGTTATAAATACAGAAATTTTTCACTCCTGGCATCGAGGTCTGAAAAATCCCCGTGTCGGCAGTTCGATTCTGTCCCTCGGCACCAATAGAATCAAGGGGTTACGGCTCACGCCATAACCTCTTTTTTCGTTTCTGCTACCATTTTGCTACCACTTGTTTCAAAAACCTATTTTTTAAGCCTGCAAACTGCCTCATTGTTATCAGGGTTTGAAACCCCACAATATGCCGGATAGGATTCCATATCTTCAATTGACTCGATTGAGTCCCCTGTGTAACTTCAGGCAAGCAATGTCGCATTCTGAGAACCCTCAAAAATCGAAGATGTGGATTTGCCAATTTTACAGCTTGACAAAGACTTCTGCAAACTATACTGTCCAACCAACATTAGTGTTCCTGGTTGTCAATCAAATAACATACGTAAGCCCTGGAATAACTCCAGGGCTTTTTTTATTGGAACACAGAAGGAAGGTATATATTGAACTTTGAAGCATTTAATTTTCAGCCCAATGTTGCGGCTGGCGTTTTAGAAGCGGGTTATGTAATCCCGACGCCGATTCAGGCTCAGGCAATCCCGCCGATCCTGAAGGGCTGCGATGTGATGGGGCTGGCCCAAACGGGCACCGGCAAAACGGCTGCCTTTGTACTACCGATCCTGAATCGATTGATGGGGGGTACACACGGTATCATTCGTGCTCTGATCATGGCCCCCACTCGAGAGTTGGCCGAACAGATTCACCAGGATATCGAAACCCTAGGGCGCAAGACTCGCCTTAAAAGCGTCACTGTATACGGTGGCTTGGGTATTAACCCACAGATTCGAAATCTGAAGCGCGCCGATATTGTTGTTGCCTGCCCCGGCAGACTTTTGGACCATATCGGCCGTCATACCGTCGATCTCTCCCAACTGGAAGTGCTGGTAATAGACGAGGCTGACCAGATGTTCGACATGGGTTTTCTCCCTGATATTAGAAGAATTTTGACACATCTTCCGCAAAAGCGCCAGACGCTGCTTTTCTCGGCTACCATGCCAACCGCAATACGACGTCTGGCCGGGGATATCCTGCGAAATCCAGCTACCGTACAGATAGGAACCACCGCACCTGCAGACACTGTTAGTCATGCGCTCTACCCGGTGACCCAGCATTTGAAAACGGCGCTTTTGTTAAACCTGTTGGGAAACACCCATACCAGGTCGGTTCTGGTGTTTACTCGAACCAAACACCGAGCCAAGAGCTTGGGGAAAAAGTTGTCTGTCGCCGGCTACAGGTCGGCTTCGCTGCAGGGAAACCTTTCCCAGGGAAAACGTCAAGCTGCATTGGATGGCTTTCGGAACGGCACTTTTCAGATCCTGGTGGCCACCGATATCGCCGCGCGCGGAATCGACGTCACCCGGGGTTCGCATGTCATCAACTACGACATCCCTTCAACTCCTGAAGCATACATTCACCGCATCGGTCGGACCGGTCGGGCCACTCGCAGTGGCGAAGCTTTCACCCTTGTTACCGAAGACGATAGGGATATGGTTCGTGCCATCAGTCGAATTGTTAATTCTAAGATCGAGCGACGGACCTTGCCAACTTTTAACTACAACGTCCCAGCATCCATTCGTGGCGACAGTCCGCAGCGGCAACGGAAGCCGCACCGCAAATTTATTGGGGTGAATAAGAGTCGAAACAGAAAGACATCACGCCTGAATAGTCGCATTTAGGCTTAAAGATACTATATAAAAATTTTGCAGACATCCAAATTTATGAATTCATGCTTAAGCCCAAATTGTTTGAATTTTGGCCTCAGATTAATTTAAATTAATGAACATCATATCCTCTTAATATCACTTAAAATACAGACAATATCAAATTTTGGAGAGCTCAGAAAATAAAAAAAGTGCGTTGATAGAATCAAGTATTTTTGAAAAATACCGATATAATATTAACATTCATTTTTTATTTAACAGTGATGATCTCGTAAAGAGTAACGAATTCAACTATAGATGGGACTTTTTACGATACCATCAACAGTGGATTTCCCCAAAAGTTGGATGTTGAATCTTAGGTTTCAACTCATTAGATGTGTACAAGCTCAAGGAGGAGCGGCATGGTAATCGACAACAACTTACCTGCAGTCAATCATGACATATTTGCATTAGGCAAGCAGAAAGGCAAGCCGGTTGTAGCCGAGACAAAGGTGTCTACCGAGCATTTGTACAGTAAGCTCGATTTAAAAGAAGTTGCCGCGGGCGTGGTGCAGGATGCACCGACGATGGGTGAATTCAAAGACAAAAAAGGGCTTGAAGAAACAACCGATCTTCAGATAGGTGGTGATATTAGGTATGCGTTAACATCAAAAAACCTTGATTATTTAAAAAGGATACGATGGGGTCCTCTTACGGTGGGAGAGTATCGTGAAGTGCAATATAGAATAAGGGAACTGGAAAGTAAATTTGCATCCAGCAACAATATCCTAGATGGGCAGCTTATTGATATAGGGTAGGAGGTTGACAAATTGACGATATGACAACTCAACCTATATCACTGCTCCCCACGATATGGGCAAGGAAAAATAAAAATCTGATTAACCATCGTTAATCCATTGTAGAGCTCGCCAAAACGAACATTATATAAAATCGCAGAGCGATTTTATAGCTTGAAAAGGTTAAGTTAATCTGATACCTAATTAACGTTCGTATGGTGGGTGTAGCTCAGGAGGTAGAGCACCAGGTTGTGGCCCTGGTGGCCGCGGGTTCAAATCCCGTCACTCACCCCATTTTTTTTGTGTTAAGATCCTTGCAGCGTATCTGAATCTGTGATGGTGTAGTGTTCAAAAAATCATCTGGAGCGCTTTCGGGGATGATGAATTCGAAGCAATGCCGGATGCATGATTATCAGTTTGTGCTGACGCTTCATCAAAACTTTCGGCCCAGGCATCGAGCTTGTCCATAATTGCGTTATAGGTTTCCATGGAAATGTCCGGCAGGGCCCCGCCCAAGGCCTCTGCAGCCATTTGAAAATCTTTACCAATGCTTGCCTTAATCTCTTCAAGCCTGTTCGGATCACCATCAGCGATGGATAAGGCAAATTGTACAATGCGTTCAGATGTCTGCTCCACGCCTAAGTATCCATCCTCTGAGATCAACTCCCTGGCTTTCTCGGGTGTGAGATCCCTGAAATCGATTGAAGTATCTTTGGCGGCAATCCGGGTCGTTATGCCTTGCTCTTCTATAATTCCAACAAGCATTTCGCGTAAGGTGCTGTAATCCGAAGCCTTAACAGCGGCATTAGGGGGCATACCATACGCAATTTCCTCGGCCGGATTTTTTCCCAAAGAGACCTTGTCTTCCGGTGTCCGGGCTTCATGTGGGGACATCACAGGCTGTTTTTCCTTCCCCTGGGGCCTACTGTTCGGAGCCTTAACCACATCAATATTGTATATGCTGTTTATCATCACACCCTCCTTTTAGGGATCGGGGCGCCGTCTTTTTCATCGCACACATTTCCCCGTCCATATATTATACTCGGAATATTTTCCCTACATCTTTAGAAAAAGTTGAATCGATAGTAAAAACTGAAAGAAGGTTTGGTGCGTGGGATTGATGGTTGGTCTGCTGTAAAAAGAGACTTTTGAAAAACTTGGGCAATTCGATCGGGCATTGGGACAAATCTTAAACGGCTTCATTCCTTGCCATTTATACTTCTCAAAGCTTTTTCTAAACACCTTTAAATATAAAAACTTTGTGCAAGCTTTTCCACAACTGCATTATTATGGTGTACGATGCATGACCAACATGAATTTCGTCAACTTCGGATACAGAGCGACAAGATTCCATTAAATCATGATTTTCCTCTAACCGAAATTCTTTTCTTATATATTCCCCCACGGAAAATTGGAGGTCGATCAATTCCTCCTCTGACATATTTACTATCATCGATTTGTCGTATAATGACAATTCAGAAATTAGTCTATCAACGGCCTGGTCAACATTTCCGGGAAGTTTTTCAGATATATCATTCACCCTTCTGATATTCCTTCAGGACTTTATCCACCATTTCAGAATACTCTTGCTTTGAAAAAATGCCTTTCTCTATAAGTAACTGAACAACAGAATCCAGCTGTATAGTATTCGAAATTAATAGCTGCTCAGAATCATCTGTTTTGTTTGGGTTTAGTTTTTCTGTCATAGTAAATCCTTTCTTAACTTAATAGTTATAGTGGCAAATTATTATTGAAGGAAAGGAGTTGTATGTTCACAAACAAAACAGCGTTTGTCAAGAGATTATTAAGCTCAATACACTGTTTTATTTAATTATCTCGGCATTTTGGGTGATTATGATATGGGAAAATATCAAAAACACGGGGGGGAATTATCAGCATTTGACATATTACAATGTGGCATTATTATTCCATTGTGATAGGCAAGTACAATCTTTGGTGCTGCCTATTTTACCTCCCCTTAGCCCCTGGACACATGTAGCTCCAGGGGCTTTTTCTTTAGTTAAAGACAATTATCTTGAAAATACGCGGGTTAGATGCGATAGCTAATAAACCGGTGGTTGTCAACTTGACGAAAGGCTAAATTTTCTCTCCCCGATGGAATTAATATCAAGGCCACATTTCTCAACGTAGGATTGGGGTTTTATACTTGGACGGTTTCTATTTATTAAATGTCTGGTTGATGAACACATAAAGGAATAACAACCGTGAACATCGTTAAGGGTTTGGATAGAATAGCTTTGGTCATAGCGGTAATATCCATTTTGCCTGGATTCTTTTGGGGGTGGAAAGTATATGATCACTTTGCCAAGGAAGAGATTACGACGAAAGAGTTAGAATGGGCTCAAAAAGATGAAATTTTTAGACCATACAGAATGGCTATCCTCGAAGACCTTCGACATCCGCCAAAATGGAAATGCACCATAGCCGGCCTTACAGGCTCGGGTGCCACTTTTTTCGTTGCGCTATTCGGTCTTCGTGGATTAAATCGTGTTTTTATATGGCGTGTTTTTACATGGGTCGTTGAGGGTTTTAAGGATGAAAAAAAGGATCAGGAACAAAAGTTTGATCAGCGTTCTGACCAAAAAAACTGAAGTTCGACCAGGATCGAACGGCTACACACTGGTAAAATATGGCGAGGAAGGTTAATAAACAAGGGATAGGAGAATAGTCTAAAAAGGGCAATGGATATGAAATGTTCGGGCTAGCTGTCCGGCTGGTCAACGTGCTCGAGTTTTCGTCGAGCTTTTGCCAGACGTTCCATCGCCTGTTTGTGAAGTTGTGAAGCCCGGCCTTCGGACACTTCCAGGAACTTGGCAGCCTCCTTCATGGGTTTTCCCTTAAAATAACAAAAGTCGATCACCACCCGTTCATTCTTCGGCAGACGGGATATGGCCCGGGTCAGCTTCAGCTTCAACTCTTTGTGAAAAATCAACTCCAGCAGGTCTTCTGCCCCTTCACCGTCCCAATGATCCTCGTAACTGAGGAAGCCCAACCTGGCAAGAGCTTTGTGCTTGTAGAACTTCTCCAGCGGCAGTTGCATCGCCTGCGCAACTTCCTCGTCGGTGGGTTGGTATTTCAGCTTCTGTTCCAGTTCCAGGTAGGTCATCTCCATCCTTTTGGCTATTTTCCGTTCCCCGCGGGTCAAATGATCCCACTGGCGGAGTTCATCGAGGATGGACCCCTTGATATGATAATTGGCGAAAGATGCAAAGTTTACCCCTTTCTCCGGATCGAACTTTTCCATGGCCCGCAGCAGTCCCAAAACCCCGGCGCTGACCAAATCGTCGATGTCGATTTTCGGAGGGAGTTTACGGTTGTATTGCAACACTATTCGGCGAACGGTAGGCATGTACTTGTCAATGAGCTTCCGCCGCGTAAGGTTTCGTTTTTCGTGTTGCTTGGATACCATATCGGGCTGTTTCCCTCTCAACAGCAGTGATCGATAAACGACCCAAGGGTCGTAAGTTAAAAGTTGTAGAGTCTATTTCACATCAATATGCGTAGCATAGCGCCCTCGGCAGGTCAAAGAGTTAATACATAATTAACTCCTAATAAGCAAGACCCTATCGGTATTGATAAGTTACAAGAACTGCTCTTCACCGGTTTGTTTTTGATATAATTTGTCCGGCATGGAAACTTGTGAAAGCAACATGCCGCCAAAAATTAATATGGCCCCGGCCAACCCTTTGAGGCCTAATCTTTCATCGATCGTGACATATGCAAAAAGAGCTGCAAAGACCGGTTCCATGCAGAAAATCAATGCTGTATGAGTGGGGCTGGTAAAGCGCTGCATAGAAGTTTGAACCAAAAATGCAAAGATGGTTGCAAAGAAAACACAGATAATTAACGGCCAGAGAATCTCCGGATGCCATACAACAATACGATCTCCCTGCAGGAGTGCGATAATCACACTTAACAGTGCCACCGTGCCTATTTGAATAGCTGTCAGCCAATATATATCGTTATGGCGTGCATATCTTCCGGTATAAATAATATGAAACGCCACACAAACAGCACAGATGCCTCCCAAAAAATCTCCCACGTTCAACTTCAATCCTTGGGCTGTGCAAAGAAAAAACATGCCAACGGCTGCCACCAAAACCCCCCATTTCATGTGCATTGTGATCAGATGGCCGAACATCAATCCTCCGATAAGCGGCACAAAAACAACATTTAGTCCGGTCAAAAAGGCTGTATTGGAAGCGGTCGTATAAACAAGGGCAAGCGTCTGAAAGGCGTATCCTCCGAAAAGAAGCGACCCCAGGATGATACCATGCTTTAATGCTGCCGGCTTAAATTTACGTCTTGACAACAAACAGATCGCAAGCAGAATGGCAAAAGCCAATATAAAACGTTGGGAAAGGAATAAAAAAACACCTACCTGTTCAACGGCCTCTTTTACAATCGCAAAAGTGATTCCCCAAAAAAAAGTGGTAACAAGGAGCAGAAATTGGGCTCCCAAGCTTTTTGTATCTATTTGTTTTATTTCCAATTTATTCATTATTTCAAGAGATTGTATTTTTGCATGATAAAAAAAGGCACATATATCTTTCATTGTTGTAAAACGCAATCAAAATTGGATAAATATCATATGCTCTTTATTGTTTGCCTGCAACAGGGTGCTTTGCACCCGGTTGCAGGCGCAACGTTTAAAGCGCTGACGTGCTCGACTAATCTAGTGTCCATCCAGAAATGAGGATAATTTTTTGAGCATAACGCAGCTTGTCCCGTCGTAGCTATTGCGAAGACGGAAGATTGGGCAAAAAGACCATTTATGGATGGGCACTAGTTACTGATCACCGATTAATGACAACTGGTTATTATGACCAATTACAATGAACATCTCAAACAGCTGGCGATTGCCGATCCGGATCTGGCTGCAAATGTTAAAACTTTGCTTGACCAAAAAGCCGCTCCGGTTCCTTTGGAAGATATCGCCCTGCTGGTAGACGAGACCCTGTGGGCGCTGTCTGAGGAGATATCTTTTGGCCAGGCGGTAGCTTTAGGTTATGCCGGTCTTAGCGGCGAAGCCGACGCACAGATGATCGCGCGATACCGTGATCTGGTTCGCGAATTCGGCCGCAAAGGGCCGACTGTGGGACGGATCATGGCGACCCATCTGGTGCCGGTGTGCAAATACGGCGACAACCGGCTTCTTAAACATTTTCTACACACCCTTGACGTTATGCAA
>JABMQM010000375.1 GCA_013203195.1 Desulfobacteraceae bacterium
CGACACCATCTTTGGCCTTAAAGGTTTGCGGCGCCGGTATTAATCGCGGCAAAACCTCTTTTTTAATATAGTTTTTCATGTTGCCAAAATTCACCTTGTCACCCTGCCCGGTAACGAGCTGATTTTCCAATATCCGTTTATTGGCAACATCTGTCTGTCTCAATATCTTTTCAACTTGCTGCTCGATTTTGCGCTTAGCTTTTGTCAAGGCCTCAGGGTCGTCCTTGGATACAACGGCTTCAAATACTATCTTTCCGCTCGCAAAATCCACTTTGCTCCGGGAATCTTTGTCCGGGTTATAGTCGACCCAATCCTTTTTGGTTGAGTGCACAAATGATTGCCATTTGCGCTCCGCTTCCGCTTTCAGGCGCGCCCACGTTTCGTCTTGTTCCTTTTCAAGCTCGGCCCACTGTTTTTCCATATCCAGGCGCTGGTCCTCATACTGCCTTTGCATGGCTTTGACCTGAGCCTCATAATCTTTATTCAATTTTTCAAAGGGGTCTTCAGCTCCTAAGATCGAAGCGCTAAACAGCACCAATATTATTAATACAAAAATCAAAGGCGGTCTTTTCATAATATTCACTTCTTTTTATTTAGACATGATCTACCCGTCTTCGCTAAAGCTTCGCCGCGGCAGGCCAGGATTTTCAGGATTTTTTTGCCTGTCTCACTGCAAGCGTGGAAGAAAAGCAAAAATCTAAATCCCTATTCGAGGGAATTTATTCTTATTCTCGACAATCCGATTTTAAAAAATTCTTCAAATGATTATATTCATTATACGGAAATTTCATAAAAATTCAAGTGCACGTGCATCACTCTCATCCAAAAATCAACACTTTAATACTTGAAACCCGCTCAACATGATATATCTTAAAGATCGTTACCAGAGAATATTTTGGCCGTATGAGACAGTGGGAGGATAAAATGCAGAAAAAAACACTCTATGACGTGGTAATCCTGGGTTCCGGGCCCGCAGGCCTGCAGGCGGCCATTCATGCATCACGCAAAAAAGTTTCGGTACTCGTTTTGGGCCGTCAATCAAAAAGCAGCCTTTTCCATGCGCATGTGGAGAATTTTTGTTGCGTTTGCAAAGTCTCGGGCGAAGAGATACTCCATTCAGGCCGGCAGCAGGCCCAGGAGTTCGGCGCAGAGTTTTTGGAGGAAGATGTGTTGCAGATAAATCCTGCCGGCCAATTCTTTGAAATAAAAGTCGAAAGCGGTAATGCTGTTCAAAGCAAGGCACTCATCATCGCCACGGGCACGGCACGCAAAAAACTGGGCGTTGCCGGTGAAAAAACCCTCCTTGGAAAAGGCGTCAGCTACTGCGTCGAATGCGATGCCAATTTTTATAAAGGCGAGGATGTCGCCATTATTGGTGGAGAAAGTGCTGCCGCAGACGGAGCCCTGACACTGACCCAATATGCTAAAACCGTTCATCTGGTCAGTGAAAAACTCCAGGTGGTAGACGCCCTCAAGGAAGAACTCCAAAAAAGCGATGTTACTATTCACGAGGGATTCAAAGTCAAGGAAATCGTCGGTGATAATCAGGTTCAGGAAATTGTGCTGGACAACGGCACCCGCATTCCGGTCAGCGGCGCATTTATCGAACTCGGTGCCAAAGGTGTCATGGAACTGGCACTTAGCCTCAACGTCGCCCTTGACGACGAAATGAAATTCATTCAAACCAACAAAAAGTTTGAAACTAACGTTCCCGGCATTTTCGCTGCCGGAGACGTCTGCGGCCCGCCCTGGCAGATGGCTAAAGCTGTCGGTGAAGGGTGCGTCGCCGGTATCGGCGCGGCAAATTACGCCAAAAAGTTAAAATTGGTTGAATAAGGATACATAATAATGACGATTCCCGGCAATCTGCTCACAACCGCCATGGCCGTAATGCCTCACAAAGATCCGCATAGAGCCCTGGACGCAGCTCTGTCTCTGGACATCCCCTTCTGGCCCCAGCTGCCCCGCATGAATTATTATGAAGACATGTATGTGCAGGCCTCGGAGCATTTTCCGGGAATATGCCTTGACATGGAAAAACAGACGCTCTCTTTTTCCATGGATAAGTTTTTAAACGAATTCGAAGAGACCATGTCTCATTTCGATCAGCCGGAGTACTTTGATATCAGCCATGAATATTCTGTCGTCTACCACCGCTTCCTAAAAATGGACCTGTCCGGCCGGCCGGCCATAAGAGGACAACTTGAAGGACCTATCAGCTTCGGCCTCAATGTCCTCGATCAGGACAGGCGCCCGATCCTTTTTGACGATACCATCCGCCCCTTTATGTTTGAATTCATGGCCAAACGGATCAATATCCAGCTCAATCGCCTTAAACGATTAAACCCCAACGCCTTTATGTTTGTCGACGAACCGGGGCTTCAGTTTCTGTTCAGCGCCCTCTCCGGTTATGATAATGCCAGAGCACGCACTGATATGGAAAAATTTTTTTCCATGACTGAGCGACCGTGCGGGATTCACCTGTGCGGCAATCCTGACTGGGATTTTTTGCTGGGCCTTGACATGGACGTTCTCTCTCTGGACGTCTATCTGAACGGCGAGATTTTTTCTTCATATGCCGCATCGATTAAAAAATTTCTCAACAAAGGCGGTGTCATTATCTGGGGAATCGTACCGACAAATTTCGAGCCTTTTGAAGAGGAAACCATCGATGCTTTGGAAAGGCGTCTTATTGGTTTGTGGGAAATTCTAAGCAAGAGGGGTATTGACAGAGATTTTCTGCTGTCAAAAAGTCTGATTTCGCCGTCCACCTGCTGTCTGGTGAATCCGGATGGCGAAAAAACCGTAGAAGAAGCCTTCAAGGTAGTCAGCAACCTTTCCGCCAGACTTCGCAGCAGATTCAAACTTGAATAGCCTTGATATTTCATTCCGTTTCAGTTGCCGGGCAATTTAATGTCTAACCCTGTAAAGTGGGCAATATTTTCCTCTCGGCCTTTAATCTTTAGGCAAGTTCTTACTCCTATAAAACACATCTCTTTTTCAATTTTATTGCAGTCATTTTTAATTACCTGTATCTACTCATAAATTTGCATAGATGCTTTTTTGGCACACCCCTTGCTGTAGCAGAAGCATAAAGAGTTGTTGCCATGCCTAAAAAAGCTTTTGCCATTTTTATTATTTCTGCTGCAATCCTATTGCAACGATGGGTTTGGCTTTCAATAAAACTTATAGTTTCTATTTTAGTAACTGTTCAGGTATTCACTAAGGTACAAAGGATTGAAAATTGGCGATTGGTTTTGACCTCAATCTCTTTGACGATATTCCGCGAATACGGCGGCTCAGCTTAACGAACCGTATAAAATCTTTATGTAAAAAGTTCAAGGGGGATTTTGGATGGGACGGAATGGGTATTTGGAATACCTATTATGGCTTAATCCTTAACAGATCTTTGACAGTTTGATTTTTAAATTTCTATGAAATCAAGGCACTAAGTCACCCCAAAAAGTTCTTGGAACTACCGGCTACTATTAGGTGAATTCAAATTAAAAGTGCACCATAACCAGATAAATGTCAGAAAATATTCTTGGCCAGTTTGACGAAGATGTCTGAGTTACTGAGAATACCGACCAATTTGGTTCCGTCCACCACGGGCAATCTTCTTACGCCGACCATACGCATCAACTGATGACAGTTTGAGATCGACAAGCTGGAGTTGGCGGTGATCGCAGGTTTGGTCATCACGTCATCGACCGTGAGCGACACCCATCCGTTTGCGTCCATGACAATCGCTTCAACGATATCTTTTCGAGTTATAATGCCGAATGCATCTCCATCGTCATCAGGTTCAACGACGAGACTCGATAACCCGAAATCGCGCATCATTTTAGCGACTGTCAACAACGTTAAATCGTTACGAACCGTCTTGACGTCAGTCTGCATAAGATCCTTGGCCCTCAATTTTATTGCATCCATATTATTTTCCCTCCATATAAAACATTATACTACAAGCTCTATAGACTGTTTTTCCGCATTCCGAACAAACAGCACTTTTCCTCTGATATCTTCCGTGACGTGATAGACGGAATCGTATACGAATACGGTAGTCCCCAAATACACGGTCTTTCTCACCTTCACTGCCACGGGTTCGATTTCGTTTTCAGACATTTTTTGTACCAGCTCTTTCCTATATTTAGTCATCCTAGCTTCTTTACTCACTATCTCACGCCTAAGCTTAGCCAGCTTGCCAAGTTTATGGGATGTCTTTTGAAGAAGTGCTTTTTTTGTGCGTTTTTTAACGTATTGGGCTAAATTCATGTCCATCTTTGCCCTCGTACGGTTGAAATCCGTCAACCGTTTTGTAACATCATCCAAAAGCTTACGAGCCTTTGATTCCATTCCGACGCTCACGCGTGTTCTGACGCCGGCATCTGATCCTATTTCATTAACTTCGATACCCTTGACGGCCTCAACGGAACCACTCCTTATACGACCCTTTCCTTCAGTCACGATTATGCTGCCATTGGCCGATACAGTACTTCGCAATATATCATCGCGTACGAATATGTTGCCGTCAGCATGAACCCTGGCATTTTCAAAAAAGCGGGCTGTGAGATTTCCACCGGCGTGGACGCTTCCTTCTCCTGAACCGATGATCCCGCCGTGTATGTAGATGTCTCCACCGGCTTTGACTGTAGCATTTTCAATGCCGCCTCCGATTCTAATGTCACCGCTGGCACGTACATCGAATCCCGAACGGATCCAACCTTTGATGTCAAGTGACCCTTCCATTGACAGGTTGCCGGTTGAATAATCCACATCACCAGGCACTTCGTACTGTTTGGCAACAAATATTTTGTTGTCTCGAGTAAGAATGACTATACCTTCTATTTCCGATGTAAAGCTAAGTCCATCATCTGAGGCCCCAACATTACTAGCCGGAATGAGGACTTTTTCGGTACCAGGCTCAGCGGTGATGATATCGCCGAACACGTCAACCCCTTCTTTCCCATGCTTCAACGGAGTCTTGACCGCCAATATATCTCCAGCTTTAACGCTTTGTATTGATTCGCGTTCTTTATAATTTATGCGCCCGGATCGCTCATCAATTGTTCCCGCAATTTTCTCTTGTTGAAACTTGAGTTCTATGCGTGCGTCCTCTCCTCGTTCAGGTGCTATCCCCTCCACGACAACGACATCGTTAATCGGCATGTTTTTCGAGGCAACCTCGCTCAACACCTGCTCGACAGCGTTCAAGTCGACCCCCTGGATTATTCCGCGATCGGTGAGTAATTTTTCAACCAGCTCCATGGTAAGCATCCTACCCGATCCCGACGGAGGATGGACGGACAGATAGACTCTTAACTTATCTTCCGATACCAGCAACGGCTCGTCAGCACGCAAGCTGCCATCCACGTAATCCGCGTAGCTCACTGTAACATCCTCGGCAACGACGTATGTCAAGTCGTCATCGAGAACAGCGACATTGGTCCCGGCTGTTACATGTTTGTCCTTAGGTTTGGAACCGAAAAGGGTATCTCCTGATACGGTGCTTCCGTGTACTGGTTCTTCCACAGGGATTTTAATTGCCAGAACATCACCGGCAGTAACCATCTCCTTGAGAATGGTTGATGCATGCAGACTGCCGACCTGTCTTGCGGCATCGATGGTTTCCGGATCATCACCATTAAGCCGAAATTTGAA
>JABMQM010000376.1 GCA_013203195.1 Desulfobacteraceae bacterium
CTGCCGGAAGAGTTTACGAAATTTGCCAGTGACAAATTTCGTGAAATCAAAGAAGCCTATGAAGTGGTCAAAAAAGAGAGAAGAATTACTTAGTGCTTAAATGTATTTATGGGTGGACACTAACTGAAATCATCAATCAGCAATCAAAAATAATCAATTAAATTAAACCCCTTTCACGGGCAATATTTAAATAGCTTTTGAATGTATCTGACGGTGGAACCCATCGGTCCGCTTGGTCCTTTTCCACAAGACACATGGCTTCAAAATCGCAAGAAACAACACAAAGACCGCAACCGATACACCTTTGAATATCAATTTGCGCTGTATCCTCAACAGTTATGGCGTCCATTTGGCAGCGATCTTTACAAATATCACAGGCCGTGCAGTTTTCCTGGTTGACGGTAGCGTAAAAATTAGAGTGCACTGCTTTGGCAGGCTGATCCAGGTTTTTTAGATTTTTAAGAATCTGGCAGCAGCATCCGCAGCACAGGCAGATGTTCGAGGGTTTCTGAGAATTTCCGGGTTGAAGTACCAGGCCGGCTTCAGAGGCTTTGTTCAGGATGTCCAGAGCTTGATCCTGTGATATCGAACGGCCCAAGCCGTTCTTTTCATAATAATAAGCTCCGCTGCCAAAAATCAGGCACGCTTCAAGGGGCTTGCCGCATCCTTTATCCATGATATTATGTTCTTTTCTGCAGATACAGGGCGCTACAACAATTTTTGACTGCTTTTGAATAATCTTTTCGGCTTCCTCATAAGGCATAATGCTCATTTCCGCCGCAACGCTTTTGGATATGGGGATGACCCTGAGCTGCTTGGTCTTCTGTTTCATCCAGACATTCTGCATTAAATGCGGCATATACTCGTTAACCTCTTTAATCAGCTCTTTATCCAGATCGTTTACATGATATTCCCAAATGCCGACAACAAACTGAGCCGCCATATAAAGATCCTGGCCCTGTTTGTGCATACTGAAAATCAGCCCTTTTTTTGACATGCTTTCCAAAAGTTGTGCCATACTCGATTCATCCATATTTAATCGCTCGGCAATGGCTGCAGCAGGTTCCGGAACCATAGAAAGAGCCACAGCGATTTCAGCTTCCCCGGGCGTAAACAGTCTTTTTAATATACGCAGTTCCACGCCTGAATCGCTTGGGGGAAAGCCTCCCGGAAGGTTATCAAGATGCTTGGCAAGGTTTTGATAAACTTTATTCATAATGTGTCCTTTCATAAAATCGCTAAAGCGATTTTATATGAAGCGGCTTTGCCGCGCTGAAGCCCTTTTCCCAAGGGTTACTGAGAAGTTACAAAAATAAGAGCTATTATAAAATTCTTTTTTAAGCGGCGCAGCCGCATTGTATTAAATCGCTTTAGCGATTTAATTATCACAGATATTGCCGATCACCGCCCGGTTATTGAAGATGTTGTCAATTCTGACTTGAACCATAGTGTTTTCAAGATCATTTCCGTGGTCTGCTAAAACAGGTATGTAATTTGATGTCAATCCCTTTAAATATCCTGTTGATGAATCCCGCTTGCTTTCAATCAGCACTTTAAGCCGTTGCCCGAGAAAATTTTTGTAAAAATCTATTTTTTTAACGTTTCCGAGTTCGCGCAATTTTTCACACCGGGTTTTGATAATTTTTGACGGTACTTTATGCGGATATTGGCTTGCGGGTGTACCGGCGCGAGGCGAAAACGGAAAAACGTGCAGGTAGGTTACGGGCAGTTCTTGAATTAATGAATATGTATTTTCAAATGCCGCTTCAGTCTCGCCGGGAAATCCAACCAGGGCGTCAACACCGATAGCGGTATCTGGAATCAGCGCATTTATTTTCAAAACCAGGTTCCTGAAAAATGTACGAGTATACTGCCGGTTCATCTTTTTTAAGATGTCATCATCCCCGCTTTGTAAAGGGATATGAAAATGATGGCAAAAGCGATCCGATCCAGCCACAAGCTGAATAATATCTTGGGTGAGTTCGAGCGGTTCTATTGAACTCAGGCGCACCCGCTCGATCGCGGTTGATGCCTGTATGCGTTTCAAGAGGGTAAAGAGGTTTGTCTTGGGCGAAAGATCAAGCCCGTAGGCGCCGAGATGCACTCCGGTCAGGACGACTTCACAGAAGCCGGCTTGCTGAATATTATGAATATTTTCCAATACGTTATCGATTGCCATGCTGCGACTGCGGCCTCTGGCGTAAGGGACTATACAGTATGAGCAAAATGTGTTGCAGCCGTCCTGAATTTTTAAAAAGGGACGTGTACGCTTTCCAAAAGCGGCGTCCGCCATTTGACTGAAAGCACGTTCATCGGAAATTTCCCGCCAGGTCAAGACAGGGTGCCGGCGCTCCACATGCTCTGTGGAAACGATCATCTCGGGGATCTTATGTTTATCGGCATGGCCGATGATGTCGTGCACTCCTTTAATTTTCTTGATTTCAGAAGGATCGACCTGGGCATAACATCCGGTGACGATGATACGTGCACCGGGATTGTTGCGAATGGCCTGCCGGATGGACTGCCGCGACTGCATGGCTGCTTTCTGAGTGACCGTACAGGTGTTGATGATACACAAGTCGGCATTTTCTTCACCATGCAGTAAAATGCATCCCGCAGTTTTTAAGGATTGGGCGATGGCATCGGATTCATACTGATTGACCTTGCAGCCTAAGGTGCTGATGGTAAAACCGGAGGCCGAATACCGGTTGATGATGTCTATGTTCTTTTTCTTCAATTCAATAACTAATCCTGCCAAACGGAATAAAAGAGAGACTTTTTATCACGAAAGCCCGAAAATACGAAAACACGAAAAGATTATAAAATTTCGTGCTTTCACTATTTCGTGTCTTCGTGATTGATTTTTTAATTTTTAGCGGTAAAAGCACAAATGGCTAAATCTCGTTATCCAGTATCCAGCATCCAGTATCAAGCATTTTTTTCGATCCATCCGCCGCCGAGCACTTCATCATCTTTAAAGAACACGGCACACTGTCCTGGTGCTATGGCCGATTGCGGTGTATCAAAGCGAACAACGGCTGTATGGGCGCCGGCTGGAATCAGTGTGGAAGCCGCTGCCTTGTGACGATATCTGACCCTGGTGTGCACTTTCATCGGCAGGGCCGGTTTTTGATGAATCCAGTTGATATTAACGATGTTGCATTTAAAAGAGAGCAAGTCATTTTTAAAACCGACCTTGAGCAGGTTTTTTTTGGGGTCCATGTCGACAACATAGTAGGGGGCAGAAGCCGGGCAGTTGATACCGCGCCGCTGCCCGATGGTAAAAAGATGCAGCCCCTGGTGCCGGCCCAGTATGTTGCCGCCAATGTCTTCGATAAGTCCGGGTTGGGGTTCAAATTCCGGCTGTGCAGTTAGAAAATCTCCATAAGCTTGGCCTTTGACAAAGCATATATCCTGACTTTCTCCCTCTGTGACAGGCGCAAGTCCTTTTTGATCGGCCAGCTTAATAACGTCGGATTTCTTCATTTCTCCAAGGGGAAAGCGGGCTTGGGCCAGTTGCTGCCGGGTCAAAAGAGCCAAAAAATACGACTGGTCTTTTTTCGAATCAACCCCTTTCAAGAGTTGAAACCGGCCGTTGCGATCCTGTCTAATTCTGGCATAATGCCCCGTGGCAAGGCACGATGCGCCCAGTTTGCGGGCAAAGCTCAGAATAGTTCCAAATTTTATTGACCGGTTGCATACCATGCATGGATTGGGAGTTTGACCATTCTGGTAGGTTTTCGTAAAATAGTCTATTACAGCATGCTTGAACTCCATGCTGCAGTCTAAAAGTCTGATATCAATTCCCAGCTGGGACGCTATTGGGGCAATTTTATGCGCGGCCCGGGCTTTGATGTCGGCGTATAATTTTGTGTCTGTGTTTGCAAAACCTGTTTTATTTTTATGAACAGACGGCTGAACTTCATATCCGGTAATAAAATGGATGCCTATAATGCTGTGTCCCTGTTCTTTTAGAAAATAAGCGGCCATAAGGGAATCTATTCCGCCGCTTATGGCAATGGCGATTAGAGGCTTCATTAAAAAAAGGCTTTGTTTGTGGGGCGAGCTTCCATGGCCCGGCTCGGGCAGGCCGTCAAGCAGAGTTCACAGACGCTGCATTTTTTTTGATTAAAATCGACCAGCATTTCAGGTCGCTGGACAGCAAGTGCGCCGGTGGGACAAACAGCGGTGCAGGATCCGCAGTGGGTACATTTTTTTTTGATACGCTTTACTTCCTGGGATGCATTTTGAACTTGCACCCCCTGGCTCCTTAGATATTTTACCCCTTCCTTAAAATCTTTTTTGGTTCCGGACAGCTCCAGAACCATGATGCCTTCTTTTCTTGGAAGTACGGCGGCATTGAGGATGTTAAATGTCAGATCGTAATCTTTTGCCAAATAACATACGATCGGTTTTTCAGCCTCGGTTTTTGGAAATCGAAGAATAAGTATTTTTGAATACACGATAAACCTCCGAAAAATCATTTTATGTTTAGCTTAAGAAATATTAATCTAATTTCTATTTAAAGTGATGTCAACTGCAACCTATCTCGAATATTTAAATTTGAATTCTCCGCTGCGGCTCGATTGAGTTCGCCGAAGTCTTGTCGTAGCGAAGCGGAGATCCTGCCGTAGCGAGGCAGCGGAGGATGAATTCAAATGAAAGATAAAATCGTAACACGATTTTATTGGACAATACTGATGAATGTTGAGAATATAAATATCATGAATCCTTTTGCCTATCGCACTACGGGACTGGCCGTAAAGACGCTTGCCGGTCTTTCAAAGACCAAAATTAATATTCATGGTAAAGAAAATATTCCTGAAGGGTCTAAAATTTTTGTAATTAATCATTTTACCCGGATTGAAACCCTCTTTTTGCCGTATCATATCCACAAATTAACCCGCATTCCGGTCTGGTCGCTTGCCGACTATGAACTATTCAAGGGCTCCTTAGGGGTCTTTCTCGATAAGGTCGGCGCGGTTTCAACCCGCAATCCGGACAGGGACCGGCTGATTATCAAGAGTCTGCTAACCGGTGAGGCCGCATGGATAATATTCCCCGAAGGCCGCATGGTTAAGAGCAAAAAAATTATTGAAAAAGGAAATTTCATGATTTCCTTTGCCGGCGGCAAGCACCCTCCGCACACCGGAGCGGCCACGCTGGCTCTGCGGACGGAATTTTACCGTCAGCGTCTGCAACGGTTGTCGCAAGAAGATCCTGAAGAGGCCAAACGTTTATTGGACCTATTTGAGATCGATTCATTGGAGCCGGTAATTAATAACAGGACGTCAATTGTTCCAGTAAACATTACCTATTACCCGCTCAGAGCCCATGAAAACATGTTAAGCGATCTGGCCGCTTATCTTGTGGAAAATATATCCGAACGTATCATCGAAGAAATCATGACCGAAGGCACCATGCTCCTATCTGGAGTTGATGTGGATATAAGATTCGGAGAACCGATTGAAATCAATAAATTCATGGAAGACACTACTGTTAAGAGCGATATTAGTGCCAAGCATCGCATCGATTTTGATGACCCCATTCCATCAAAACAAATCCTTAGGAAAGCGGCTCTGAGCATCATGCAGCTTTACATGTCGTCCATATACAGCATGATCACCGTAAACCACGATCATATTTTTGCATCGCTGCTCAAGCTGATCCCCTATACAAGTATTAATGAGCAAGATTTCAGAAGAAGGGCATTCTTGGCAGCAACATGCAACTTGGAAAAAGCCGAGGTATTTCTGCACAACAGTCTCAACGACGACCAGACACACTTGCTCAGCGATGATCGTTTTAACAAGTTCAAAGATTTCATAGCGGTGGCCCTGGAAACAGAAGCTATAAAGCAGCAAGGCAAGACGCTTATCAAGGATGCCTCGAAATTTATTTCCGCATTTGAATTTCATCGCATCCGCATCGATAATCCTGTCGCGGTTATCGCCAATGAGGTCGAACCACTGACATTGCTGCAGCGCAGGATAAAGAGAATTGCCTGGCTTCCGGGATTCTGGCTGAGGCGTAAAGTCGTTAAACAGCTACTTGCACAATCAGTTTCTGAGTTTGAAAAAGACTATAACACTTTTTTTGTGGAAGGCGAATCCAAGCCCAAAGAAGTCGGCATGCCCTTGCTTATCAAGGGGAAATCACGCGATACCGGGGTGCTTCTTGTGCATGGTTACATGGCTGCCCCCCTTGAGGTTGAGGAACTGGCGACTTATCTTGGTCGCATGGGTCTGTGGGTTTATGTACCTCGCTTAAAAGGTCATGGCACTTCTCCAGACGACCTTGAAACCAGAACTTATCATGACTGGATGGTCTCGGTTGATACAGGCTATGCTATCCTCAGTAACACTTGTAAAAGAGTAATTGTGGGAGGATTTTCCGTTGGAGCAGGTTTGGCACTGGACCTTGCCGCCCGGGTAGATGCTGTCCAAGGAGTTTTTGCAGTTTGCCCCCCCATGAGGCTTCAGGACTTTTCCTCAAAATTTGTCCCGGCCGTGGATGCCTGGAACCGTTTGATGGAGAAAGTGCGCCTTGAAGGTGCCCAAAAAAAGTTTGTTGAAAACAGCCCGGAAAATCCTCACATCAATTATTTTCGTAATCCGATTTCCGGTATAATGGAACTTGAGCGCTTCATGGAAAAGCTGGAACCTAAATTGTCCGGCATAAGAGCTCCGGCGCTTGTAGTTCAATCTATAGGGGACCCGGTGGTAGATCCGAGGGGCTCCAGAAGGGTGTTCGATCTATTAGGTTCGGAAGATAAAGTCTATATGCTGTTTAATTTTAATCGCCACGGCATTCTTTTGGGCGACGGAGCCCACAAAGTTTTCAAAACGATAGGGGATTTTATCGGGACAGGCATTTGATTAAAAATTTCTGCCAGACCGCGAAG
>JABMQM010000377.1 GCA_013203195.1 Desulfobacteraceae bacterium
CTGTCTTACTCCTATCCTCATAATTAGCTATACAGATTAATGCAACTTTAAAAAGTCTTGTTTCAACCCATTACTGGGCTTCAAACCTCTGCTCAATGATCAAGGCCGGTCTAAGCAGCATGGTGACAACAAATATGCCTAAGGCCAGAATGCCGAGCGCAACACTGATCTCCACCCAGCTCGGCGCATAATCGACCACTTCCCCCAGGGGTGAAGGCACCAGGCCCGGTACAATCAATCCGATACCTTTTTCGATCCAGATACCTATAAAGAGTAGAACAGATGCCGGAAACAGCACCTTGGGATTATTGCGGCCCGGGTTAAAGGCCAGGGTCAGGGTGCCTAAAAGGTTCATTCCGATGGCTGTCCAGATCCATGGAACCAGGGCATTGTGGCCTTCGAGACCGAAATAGAGATAGACCGCATGCAGGCTGTGATGGGTGGGAATGTAGAACTCCTTGAAAACCTCGGAAAAGAGCATGATCAGATTTATTATGGCAGATACGACAATAATCAGCCGCAGTTTGTTGAAAGTCTGTTTCTCAATTTTAAATGTGCTGACGTTATCAACAATCACCAGGACCATGGTTATCAAAGCCGGGCCGGCCGCAAAAGCGGATGCTAAAAATCTGGGCCCCATCAAAGGATTGTTCCAAAAGGGCCTGGCCGGAAGCCCTTCATACAGAAAGGCCGTAACCAAGTGGATTGCAAAAGCCCAGAATATTGCGAGAAAAACAAAAGGGCGGTATATTTTTTCATTGGGTTTTTGATTGTTGTAATGACTATAGAGGATATAAGCAGGCACCGCCAGATTCAACGCCAGATAACCGTTCAGTACGAGGACATCCCATGTAAGCAGCGATGAAGGCCAATTGAAAAGCCCGATAACCGGCATCATGTGCCACACTTTCAAGGGACCACCGAGATCCACGGTAACAAACATCAGGCACATGACCAGCGCGCCAACCGCCACTAACTCACCGATGATCACCACCTTGTGCAGATCCTTATCTTTAAAGATATAAGCAGGCAGAATCAACATAACGGCCGCCGCCGCCACACCCACCAAAAACGTAAAGTTGGCAATATAGAACCCCCAGCTCACGATATCGGACATATTGGTGGCTGCCAGACCCAAGTTCGCTTGAACAAAATAAGCATAAACACCGAGCACCATAAAAGCGGCCAGAACACACAGATATAACTGATAGCCTACCCCTCCTGACAGATTCCACACAACGGCATCCGTCACAAACGATACCAATCCTTTCCCGGGCGACTTTTTTATCATATTCTTTTTCCTGTACTAGCTGTTAACTCGCAAAGATTAGCTGCATCGGTGATCAGATTTTAATCGTGTAGCTGTCTGAGGGAATTAGTGAGCGTTATGAAAAAAGCAGTGCTTTAATAGCTAGTGCCTAAAGGTTAAGCCGCTACAGCATTTAATCTGCTATATTTAAAGACCGGCCCCTGCTTTTTCTTTACGCTCACTTATGCCCGAGTTCTACACGGTTAAAATCGGATTGCCGATGCAGCGACACTTTTTTAAAGCGCTAAATCTTTACATCCAACCAAACTCAATAAGAACCCTTAATCAATAAAATACCAAAATTTGGGATCCGTCCCCAACTCTTCCTTTAACCTGAAAACTTTCTTGTGTTTGAGGACAAATCTGATTTCGCTTTTGGGGTCTAAAAGATTTCCGAAGACCCTGGCACCGGTGGGACAGGCCTCCACACAGGCGGGAAGCCGGCCCGCTCTACTCCTCTGCACGCAAAAGGTACATTTCTCCATCTGCCCCTTAGCGCGCATCCTGTTGCCCAGATAATGCTGCTTTTTGGTCATCTCCTTTACGGGAACCTGCGGTTCGTTCCAGTTGAAACGACGTCCGTAATAAGGGCATGCAGCCATACAATACCTGCAACCGATGCACCAGTCATAGTCCACTACCACTATTCCGTCCGGTTCTCTCCAGGTGGCCTTGGTGGGACAGGCCTTGATACACGGAGCATTTTCACAGTGAAAACACTGCACCCCCATATAGAAATGATTCTCGACCGGCACTTTGTGAAAATATTTGCCGTTGCCGGACTCCGGGGTCATTTCACCGGGCTCCATCTCAAAAATACGGATATATTGAGTCTGTGACTTGCGATCGAGATTGTTCTCCTTTACACAGGCAGCCACGCATTCCATGAAACCTTCACATCTTGTAAGATTAAAGGCATAGCCGAATAAGACATCTTCTACCGGCTCCGTGGAGCTCATCTGGATATCCACGCCTTTTCTCAGTTTGGCCAGCCGCTCTAAGCGCGCAATCGTCTCATCTTTTTCCTCTGGAGTCATGAGGCGGTAATTTTTCTTGAAATATTCCTGCCACTTTAATGCGCTCTCCTCGCTGGAACCGAGCAAACCGGTTCCACATCCCGATACCATGGCCGCACTGCCCACGGCGGCGGCCTTTAAAGCTCTGCTAAGAAATTCACGCCGCCCGCACTGCTTGCCCTGCAGTTGGTTGCTCTCTTTTTGCTTCAGACAATCGTTGTTTTGCCTGGAATCCATGTTGTTTCCCTGTTTAGTGCCGTCCATTCTGGATAAACACTATTTAACTAAAGGACGTGAATATGTTCTGGGCCAGCGCTTTTCAAAAAGCGGAGAATGGGGATCGTGGCAAGAGGTACAGTTCTTGACAACCCTTTTCCCTGCCCAAAAGGAGACTCGCTTACCGTGGGCACCCCCCACCCAATCTTTTTGCTGCCTGAAATGACACTGCCCGCACATCCGGTAGCTGTGATCCATATCCACTTTCAACCCTTTCTCAGTCACCAAAAAATCACGCTCATCCTTTTTATGACATGTAAAACAGGATAAAGGTTTTTGCTTCCCTCCATGAACCGAGGTAATATCACCATGGGCCATTTCCGCGGCCCCTGCAATCGTGACATCTTTGTTATTATGACATTGACTGCACTTAAAGCGCTCTACCTTATCCTTGCGGGTCTCTGTCCAGAAAATTCCCCCCTGGTATTTTGTCTTCACCAGGACAGTATCGCCCGGAAGCAGCGGAACTGATGCGACCCGCTCTTCATCATTAAAAGGGGCGGTCGCCTTTTTTATGGTCGCTACAACTCCGCCCTGCCCGGCATATACTTGCAACCCTGACAAGATAAGAAGCAAGGCAGGCAATATCCGGAAAAAATAACTCTTCAATGTTGGTGTCTTCATGAAATTTCTGCTTTATCCAGCTAAGGATTCTCTTTTAAACGGTACTGTAAAAGCATCCGGTACATGACATTGCCGGCAATTACCCCGCGAGGGGTGCTCCACGCGAATGGTCGTCACCGCACCCGGACCCACGTGACAGGCAATACAATTGCCTCTCATCTGAAGATCATGAGGGATGGGAGGCGGAGACCCCGGCAAATGAGACCGGCCCAAACGAGGGGGAGGCAGGCTCATCCAGTTGCTGGCAACGAACAGTTTTTCCGTTACAGTTTTAGCGTGGCATTGTCTGCAATAAGTCTGCTCCGGATGGGGCGTTATGGGCGTATTCCTTTTTAGTTCCTGGGTCCAACCACCCCTGGCATGACATGTAAGACACGCCAGCTTGGTTCCATCTGTTTCTTCAACTTTATGCGGAATATAGGGCGGTGAACCCACATATTGTCTGCGGGAGTAATATTCAGCCAGGGTCCGTTCGGTGGACGTGCCTTGCAGATAGTCCTCAGATATGCGGTCATAGTTTGCAAAGACGGCCTCCCCGTTCTGATCAAAGTCCCGGCTCTGCGTTTCCACCACCGCTGCTTCAATCTCCTGCGGCTCATAGGAAAGCGCCGCAAGCACGATAAAGGGTAATGCCACAATGCATATCCCGGCAAAAATCAGAAAAACCTTACCAACCTTCCGGTCCGCCTTATGATTTGGCTTTTCCATCATGCTCTCTCCAGTTTTACAGCGCATTTTTTATAATCAGGCTGTTTGGATATGGGGCAAAAAGCATCCAAAGTGACCTCGTTGATTAAGTATTTTTCGTCGAAGAAGGGCACAAAAACCATGCCCTTGGGTGGGTTGCCCCGACCGTTGATACTGGCCTTCATAATGATGGAACCCCTTCTGGAAGTCATTTTGACCTTGCTGCCGTTGGTAATACCTAAGCGGGCCGCATCGTCGGGGTTAACCTCCACATAAGATTCAGGAACAGCCCTGTGCAAAATCGGGACGCGTCGGGTCATGGAACCGGTGTGCCAGTGTTCCAGGACCCGGCCGGTATTGAGCCAGAAGGGGTATTCACTGTCGGGCGATTCCGCCGCCGGCTCATAGGGCCGCAACCATATCCAGGCCTTGCGATCCGGCTTGCCGTAAAAGTCAAAATCATCCCCCTGGGCGGCCGGATCATATTTGGGATTGTATCGCCACTTGGTCTCCATACCGTTGACAAAAGGCCATTGAATGCCTGAGCGCGCCTTAAGCTCCTTGTAAGGAGCCATGCGGTGCTTGGGAGTATCGTGGAAGCGGATATACTCATTCCAGATATCTTCAATGTAGGTCTCCCTGCTCCAGGGGAACTGCTTTTCAAATCCCAATCTTCGGGCCACTTCAATGAGCTGCCAGGTATTGCACATGGTATCCCCCGGAGTGGGAATGATCTGCTCGTTGTGTTGTGTACGCCTTTCCGAGTTGCCGAAAAAGCCTTCCCGCTCAATCCACAGAGCCGAGGGAAGGATCACATCGGCGACATCGGAAGTAGGTGTGGGATAGATTTCGGATACCACCATGAAGCGCCCTTCCTTCAGTGCGCCGTTTCGATACCTTTTCAAATTGGGCATCGTGACCATGGGGTTGGTCACCTGAACCCACATGAACCTGATATCTCCCCGGTCCAGCGCCCGGAACATTTCGACGGTATGATAGGTGGGTTTGGGATCGATGTTCTCCACCGGCACTTGCCAGATCTCTGCGGCCATCTTTCGAGCCCCTTCGTTCATGACGACGCCGTGAGGAAGTTTATGGGTCAAAGTGCCCACTTCGCGCACCGTACCACAAGCGCTCGGCTGACCGGTCAGAGAAAACGGACTGTTGCCGGGACTGGAGATCTTGCCTACCAGAAGATGAATATTATAAACCAGGTTGTTGATCCAGGTGCCCCGGGTATGCTGGTTCATGCCCATGCACCAGAATGAGGTTACCTTCTTGTCCGGGTCGCCGTATAGAGAAGCCATATACTTGATGTCCTGGGCGGAAACGCCGGATATTTTTTCTACGTTCTCCGGAGTGTAATCATTCAAAAAATCTTTATACTCCTTAAAATCGACGGTTTCGGCTTTATCTTTGAACTTGAAATGGTCCTGGGTACCGTAGCCGATATTGGTTTTCCCCTTATGAAAGGAGACGTGCTTGTTTACAAAATCCCAATTCACCCACTTGTTACGGATGATCTCGTAACAGATGGCATTGGCCACGGCCAGATCCGTTTGAGGCCTGAAGAGGATCGATTTGTCCGACCCCTGGCTGGAACGGGTGGTGCGGGTGGCAAAATCGATGATCTTGACATGTTTTTTACTCTGGCGATTGGCCAGCATTCTCGAAAAGAGAACCGGGTGCATTTCTGCCATATTGTTGCCCCAGGTGACAAAGACGTCAGCGTGATCGATGTCGTCATAGCAGCCCATGGGCTCGTCCAGACCGAAACTGGTCAAAAACCCTGTGACGGCACTTGCCATGCACAGACGGGCGTTTGCTTCCACATTGTTGGTGCCGATACACCCCTTGAACAATTTGGATGCCGCATACCCGTCGGGAATCGACCATTGCCCGGACCCGTATATGGCTACGGCGTCCTTTCCGTGACTTTTGATGGTCTCTTTCATTTTCTGGGCTACCAGATCGAGGGCTTCTTTTAGAGGAACCTCAACCAGCTTGCCGTTTTTGCGGACCAAAGCTTTTTTTATTCTGTCCTCGCCGTAAAGGATCTGGATGGAATGATAGCCTTTTACACAGCACAACCCTTTATTGACCGTACAGTTGGGATCGCCTTTTACGGCCACAGCCCGCTTGCTGGAAACGCCGACCAGAAGGCCGCATCCTGTGCCGCAAAAACGGCAAGGTGTCTTTTTCCATTGAATCATTCCCGCGGGGAGGTCTTTGCTTTTCCATGCCCCGAAACTTATTCCAGGAAACAGGGTCGATGCTGCTGCAACGGCACTGTTTAAGGCCAAGGATTTAATGAATGATCTTCTGGTAATATTCATGTGGCACTCCTTTGTTTACGCATCCCCATGGCCAAATGTCATGCCAAGAGACTGTAATGATTTTAATTGCTTAATTTTTTTCTGTAGCTCCTGCTCCTGTTCTTCATTGGGCGCGTCGGTCACAAGGATCAGGATCTCTTCATTTTCGGCGGGCATCACTTCACAGTGGTCCAGAGCCGCGAGTTCATTGAGCAGCTCCTCCTTGGCCCCCTTTACAGGGTATGCCAGATAGCTGAAGACAGGCATTGATTTCTCCTTCTTACAATCGTTCTATAGAAAGATGTATACCAACTTGCAAAAAATATTGTAACCTCTTTCTTTGTAACAGAGGTGTTAAAGTTGTTACTTTTACCTCAATCGAGCGCAAACAAAATGAAGAAACTCTGGAACAATCTTGACTTGCGCTCAATTGAGGTTTTAAGGAGGTAATTCAACTGTTATTATTAAAGTAGGATTTATTCTTTGACTTAAGTCAAAAATTATAAAATCGTTAAACGATTTTATATAACGCGGCTGCGCCGCTCACCAAATTATTGACTATTAGGATTTATTAGGACAACATATTCTATAAAAATGGTGACAAGATAATTGCAGAAGGGGGAGCGATGAGAGTTAGAGACATCATGACTACAGAAGTGGTCACGCTAAAGGTGGATGAAGAGTTATCCCTGGCAAGCGATATCATGACCCTGGCTAGAATCAGACACTTGCCGATTGTTGAAGGCGACCGCCTGGCCGGAATTATCAGCCAGCGTGACCTGTTCAAAGCGTCCCTGGATTCGGTAATGGGCTATGACTATGGCCAAGCCCGTGATCACCTCAAGACTATCACCATCAAAGAGGTGATGATCGAGGAAGTTATTACGATCGGACCGGATACGAAGATCCATGAGGCCGGGCAGATCTTGATTGAGAAAAAAATCGGCTGCCTTCCGGTAATCCAGGGCAACGCTCTCCTTGGAATGGTGACCGAAACCGACATACTGCAGTTTTATGTCTCGCGCCACCAGAAGGAGATTGCCGGTGATTCGTAATGAACAATACAGTTTTATAAGCGAAAGGACTTAAAATGAGCCGGGTTGCATTTGTAAAAACCGAAGATCGTATCAAGGCATTCGTTTTCCGGGCTTTATGTGGATGATCGTAGCGTATTAGCTTGAGAAACAGGATAGCCGGAGATTTGAACGCGGTGGAAGGCTTCCGCCAGTTCGAAATTTTCTCCCGCGGCCAGATCCCGGCAGAAACCCCGCAGCCAGGCTTTTAAATCGGGAATACCTAATTCCTTGACCTGGGTGACGTGACACTGCAAGGCAGCAAGCTTGAGATCGAAGGTGCTGGTGATATCGGAACGATAATTGACATCTTCCGCGGCCCAGAAAAGGATCTCCTCCACTTTATGCGGCTCCAGGCCCTCTTCCAGCAGATCAGGATAAGCCAGATAATCCCTGGCAAAGGGGAAAACGGCATCCAGGGTAACCTGTCCGATGATGCGATGATCACGATGCCAGAGATAGCGCCTGTAGGGGTCGGACGTTACCACAACACTGGGCTGAAACATGCGGATCAAGCCAACGATATGTTTGCGCAGCTGTGGAGTCTCCTCTAAGCCCTGGTCGGGATATCGCAAGAATTTGACCTCGCGCACGCCCAAGATTTGGGCCGCCGCCAATTGTTCTTTTTCCCGTATTTGGGCCAGCAGCTCCGGTTTCATACTGCGGTCGCTGGTGCCTTTTTCACCGCTGGTGCAAACAACATAAACAACCTGTCGTCCCTCTCGAGTCCATTGAGCCACCGTTCCTGCAACGCCGAATTCAGCGTCATCCGGGTGTGCTGCTATCACCATCACATCTGCGGGAGTTGTCACGCTTATCCTCCTAATTAAATTTCGAGACCTTTGCAAAACGTCCCCTTTTGCCCTAATTGAGTTAAGGCTCAATTAAATGAGGAGTAGGGGAAATTTTATTATAAAGTATTATCTGTCAGCGGAATGGATGATTTTTTTTTAAAGCGTGTGCTGTTTGAGTGTATTAGGGATTCGTTAGAAAGAACAGACGTATTCTGTAATTGTTGCATAGCAAACGATTGTCCATCGTAAAACAAACCTGGTATTTTTTGTGAGAAAAGCCTATGTTCTTTCTTTACGAACCCTTATGCAAGAGTTCACACGGTTTAAAAAAAGATCATCCATGAAGCGACCATGAGAGGAAACTCCCCGACACCTGAATCAATTAAAACAACAAGGAGTCAGACATGAAGCCATCTTTTGCCATTGTA
>JABMQM010000378.1 GCA_013203195.1 Desulfobacteraceae bacterium
AAATAAGATTCTCACGCAAAGGCGCAAAGCCGCCAAGATTCTTAAAAAATTTATCTTCGTATTCCTTTGCGGGCTTTGCGCCTTTGCGTGAGAACAATGTACTGCTCAATAATTGATTTTTGCCACAAAATACACAAATTTTACAACTAAGGGACTAAAACGTGTGAATTCGTCTTTTTACGAATTCCTCTTTTATATAACTCTTTCATTCCCCCCATCGATCGGGATCTGGGCGCCCGTAGTTTTGGCAAAGGCCGGACCGACCATGGCGCAAACCAGGGCAGCAACATCTTTTGACGTTACTTCGGTTTTTAAACAGTTATTGGTTTTATATTCTTCGACTGTACATCCATAATGACAGGCACGGCTTTCTAAAACTTCAGGCGTCCAAAGCGCGGTGTCATAAACGGCGTTGGGATGGACGACATTGACACGGATACCGTCGCATCCAAGCTCTAAGGCTGCTATTCTGGCCAGCTGGGTCTGACCGGCCTTGGCCACCGAATAGGCGGCGGCACCCGGCCCGGGAGCAGGCACATTTTTGGAAGAGATAAAAACAACGGCAGCATCAATACCCTGCCGAAGATAGGGGATGCATGTTTTTAATAACCGCTGATTGCTGGAAAGATTGATTTCCATACTCCGGTTCCAAATTTCCTCTTCCAAATCTTCAATTTTCTGAGTCGCGGTAAAAATTCCCGCATTCGGAATTAAAATATCAAGTCCGCCAAAACGACGAACCGTATCCTCAACGGCTGCTTTTACAGCCCTGTTGTCGGTAACATCACAGGTGATCCCCAAAAGATCCTCCTGGTTGAACATCTTGCTTATTTCAGGGTTAATGTCCAGTCCGACGACAACAGCGCCCTGCTCGTGCAGCATTGTGGCGCAGGCCAGACCGATTCCACTGCCTGCTCCGGTAACCAGAGCAATTTTACCCTGCAGTTCAGGGAAAATATCATTTGGGGGCAATTTAGCCTGCTGCAGCTCCCAGTACTCCATATCAAACATCTGTTTTTCAGATAAGAATTTCCATCCTCCCAGAGCTTCACCATGCTGGATTGCGCAAATTGTATGTCTGACAATATCTGAAACAATAATTGTTTCCCTGACGCTCCGCCCCAAAGCTATGGTTCCGTGTTGAGGCCAGACGCCCCATCGGGGGGCCGGATCAAGACAAGTCCGGCGGCCGTCCGTGTTTTTGTCAAAATACGCCTGGTATGCCCGTGTATAATCTGTAATATCCTGCTGGACATCTTTACCGAAAATTACCGGAAACGGTTTAGTTCGAATAAGATGATCGGAAGTCACGGGGCCGCGGACGGCGATCGATTTGACATTGTCAAGATTGGCAAAACCGCAGGCCTCAGGGCTATGGTCCAGTCTGGCGATCATGGCACTGCCCTTGGCCCGGGAAACATAACGTCGAATACTAGAAAGCGTAAGTAAATCCTCCTGCGCTTGCGCTCCGGCCACATGCTCTTGCGCCCCTTGCTTTTGAAGATAATCTTCAGCCTCAGAGACAAGCTTTATCATCCTTTCGTAGCTGGTGCGAGCATCATCCGCAAAGGTAAAAACACCATGGTGCAAAAGGATCATACCTTCGATCTTTTCCCACTTGGTATCGTGAGTCATCTTGATAATTTCTTGGGCCAGCTTAAAGCCCGGCTTGATATAGGGCACAATCAGAACCCGATCCTGATAGATTTCTTGAAGCAGTCCTTGACCCCTGCGGCTGTTTGTTATGGTAACAACGGCATCGGCATGGGTGTGATCGACATATTTATAAGGAATATTAGCGTGCAGCATGGCTTCAATAGAAGGATCGGGGGCTTCGGGATCGGTCATTGCCGACCTTTGAAGCCGGGCCATCTGTGTATCGGAAAGGCGCTCTAAGGTTGCCAGGCGCGTCAGTGCTTTCAGTCTGACAGGGGCAAACCCGTCGGCTTGAATCGTTGCCAGATCATGGCCGCTGCCTTTGACGAAAAGAATCTCTTCGATATCACCAAAAATATTCTTTACTGCGTCCTTTACGGAAGTATTGCCGCCGCCGTGCAAAACCAGTCCGGGCTCTTTGCCCAGCAGCCGCGAAGTATAAACGCGCAGCTGCAAAGGATCACTTTCAAAGGCTTGGGCCTCAATATCGTTCCATAAACTTTTCATTACAAAACCTAACCCGGATAAGTCCCGAAATCGAGACATGCAGGCTTCATTGAAACTGAAGCGGAGAATCAGAAAAAAAAATCATCACGAAAGCACGAAACGGCGAAAACACGAAAAATATATTTAGTTATTCTTATATTTCGTGCTTTCATTCTTTCTCATGCCCCGAGGCATAGCCTGTTTTACCGGGGTGTTTTCGTGATTAATAAAAAGTTATTCTATAAACAGCACAAATTATACGACTGAGGAACTGATTGAGTTTTACTCAGCCAAGGCAAATTCGTTTACAGAAAAGATGATCGCCGGCGTTGACGTTTAG
>JABMQM010000379.1 GCA_013203195.1 Desulfobacteraceae bacterium
TAAGCTGAAAATTGAAGACAACGTTGAGTATAAAAAAGGAGATATCGTCGTTTATAATGACCAGATAGCATATAAACTGGAATTTGACGTCAATATCGTCCTTTCGGTACTGTTGGATAGAGAAGGCAACTATCTCGCGGTAACAAGTTCAGGAGGTCTGGATAAATCACTCGATAATAGCCAAGCCGACGCCTCTGGTGAACCGAAAAAATCGGAGAAGGAAGAGGAAGAAAGCGGCGAATCGGTCATGCCGGAACTCGATGAACCCATTGCTGCTGAAAATGGCGATGTAAGTGCATCGTCGACAAGTACCGGTGACCCGCAGGATAAGATTTCCGAACTGGCATCCCAGGCCGGGAAGATGATATCAAAAATTTAAGCGCTGGAAAATTTAATGCCACCGGATGTACCCAAAAATAGTGATAAGGAATATAACCTTCTGGATCTGTTTGATGAGATTCTGGGCCGACATTTGGAACGCCTGATTGGCACCAGGCATGGCATCGACGCCTTGCCCCTGAATTCAATAAATATCTCCTGTCTTATTATGCTTGCCGAGCTCGAAAATGAAATAGACAGCCCCCCTTCATCCATGTCTGAGCGTTATACTGTTGAAACCATGTCTATTGAATTAGAAGAAATCGGATTCGACATCACCGAGAATATGAACCTGATTATCCCGGAAATGACTCAGAAAGGCTATATTCAAGTCGATGACGGCGCGATAATACCCCAAAAGCCTGCCATAAGCATGTGTCAGCTCCTTGCCAAAGTCTTTCCGGATATGCCTGGCATGAATCTTGTGGCTTACTTTGTCCAGACCACGGACGAAGTGCATTCCGGCCGCAAAGACCTGGAATCCGCAATCAGGCAACTTGATCAAACTCTACAGACGCAAGGCGTCTCTTTGAAAAAAGATGTCAGCCAACTGCAAAAAAAAATAGAACCAAGCCCATCCCCTGAGCAGGCGGCTCGTTCGTTTACGGCTGATGCACTCCGAAAAGGTGCACCGCAAGCCGCCCATAAAAGAGTAACCGAAACTTTGGAAATTTTAAAGCGTCCAAAAGTTGAAAACCGGTCTAAAGACGTCCCGGTTGCTCCGTCCGGACCTAAAATTTTATCTTCAGGTTATTATACCGACAAAACTGAAATCAGAAAGACCAATTTTGGAAGAGCTGCTCCCGTAGAAGACGACCCCCCAGAGACCGCCCCGGATGCATATACGGAAATTGAACCTGAAGAGTTCCAGTTGCATGACCAAGAAACAGAAGTCGTTGATGGACAAAGTTTACCCGAAAAAGAAGTTTCCGAAGATACGCCATCAGAGGGAGTCGATACCGGCCTGCAAGAGGCTTTAACCGGCTTGGAATCTGCGGAGCAGGAAACAGACCTTGATGAAAGCGTTGACCCGGTAAAATCTGAAAACACAGCATCCCTTGACAATGAAGCACTGGAAGTACTGAAAAAAGAAGCAATGGCTGAAACGGACGCAGGTTCAGAAGAAGAGGCCTCATATATTGACGACGATTTCGTTGAAAATCGTATTGCAGCTTTTGAAGATGATCTGGGCATGGAATGCCCCATGTGCAGAGATTCAAAAGTTCAAGCCGAACAGACCGGCAGGGGAAAGTCGTATTATAAATGTTCCAAAAAAAACTGTAATTTTATCAGCTGGGGCAAACCTTATCATATACCCTGCCCACAATGTAACAATCCTTTTTTAATAGAATCAAATAAAGCCGGAAAAACGATTTTAAAATGCTCCCGGGCAACATGCCGCCACTGGCAAAAACCTCCATGGGAAATCGCAGACAATCTCCCCGAAAGGATTGATTCTGCATCACCAAAATCCGATAAAGTTGCCGCGATTACTCGCAAGCCTCGCAGAAGGGTTAAAAAGAGGCGGGTTGTACGCAGGAAAAAATAAAACCTCAATTGATCGAAAGCCGATGACACCCCATCTCCCAGCTAGCGCGGGATCTTCGACCTGCGTTGCCAAGGGTTCGCAGTAGCTTGCTACGGCTTGACTTCGGCTGAGCTCAGTCGTTGCCCACCCTTGGACGCCTTAGATCTGGGGCATTCTCGACTTTCGCTCAATGCGGTTGTACCTTTTATTCCGCAGAACCTGATGATTTCACTGTACACTTCCTTAGAAGTCTCCGATTGATGAGAAATCCGCGATAATTGGTTTGACTTTTAAGTTTTGTTTCGTTAACCAGTATTGCATCAAAGATTAACGAAAAGGTAAAGATGAAGGGTCGGATTCTTAAACAATTAAGGGATGCAAAGGCTGTGCTTTCCGGAGAAGAGCTCAGCTCTAGACTCGGTGTGTCAAGAGTTAATGTCTGGAAACACATCCAAAAGCTCAAGGAATTTGGTTACCATATCGATGCAACACCCAAAGGCTATCGGCTGATCAGCGATCCTGACGTCCTTTTTCCATGGGAATTTCCGCAAAGAGAATCAAA
>JABMQM010000380.1 GCA_013203195.1 Desulfobacteraceae bacterium
GCAGATTACACAGATTGCAATGAATACGCGATGAAGGTTGCGGAATCTGTCGGGTTTAATTCCCCGCAGCTTGCTGCGTTAAGATAGAAAATATCATTTGTTGTGTTTGTAACCACTTGCAAAGCGCCTGGTTTTTTGACAAACAAAAAATGTGACAATCCAAACTTGTACTTGCGATTTTCACAAAATTAAGGTGGTGAGTGATCATGGTTCGACGAGATATCACGACGGAATTGCTGGAAGCTGCCGGGGAATACCCGGTGGTTAAGGTGTTCGGGCCGTTTTGGGGTCACAAATCTGTTCTTAATTCTTGAGGGTGATTAAAAGAGTCAGGAGCAGACTCCAATTAGGGATTTTCGCTACGCTAAGAATAGTCGCGACAGGCCAAAGCCGCTATGGTGAAGGCGCGCTGTGGGATATCAAACAATCACGAAATAATGATTAAGGTCCACCGCCAAAATCGGGATAACCATCTTTGGGGACCTGATGGCACTTTTCGCACAGAATTCTCTGAGAGGCCCCAAATTCGGTTATCATATCCCTGCCGTAAAAACTGTATAATACGTCATTACCTGTAACCCCGGCGTCTGTTGCCGCAGGATGAGAATCGATAAGGAGCTCCGCTGCAAAATCCCAGCGGCCCACAAACTTAAACGCAGAAGCATGAGCCCGGTGGCAGGTAAGGCACATGAGGTTGGAGGCACTGTCAGGCCCAAGGGTGCCGGCTGGATCAAGCAAATTTACATCGGACTCCCCTCTTTCAAAAGGGATCAGTGCAAAATAGGCGGTACCACGGCTTCCGGACATATCCCCGGTTTTTACATATTGGTTATATGTATCAACATAATCTTCGAGGCCCTCATTGTTGCCGCTGGGGTGTTCAAAATTGGAACTGCTGTTTTGATGCTCATTGGTAAGAATATCCGTATGGCAGTTTGCACACCATTCAGACATATTGGAGCCGTAATCCACGTGCGAAGTATCGGTTTCTCCGAATGGACGGATAAAATTTTGCAGGGCAATGGGCGCGGCATTTGAAAATGAATTGCCAAGGGATGCATCGCCGCCGTTGTAACCGGTGCCTCCCAGCAAGCGATAATTCCCCCGGGTGGTTCCGGCGGGTGCCGGTTCACCGTAAGATCCGGAACCGGATACCGGAGGGTTACTGTTGGCTGTCCCGCCGTTTGTGCTGCCATGGGGATCATGGCAGCTGTTGCAGCCCAGGCTGGCTGCCGGATAACTTCCCCAGGGAGCGGTGCTGCGATAAGAGTCGGCCGTAAACCCGTAATCCCGTGCAATGATGTTGTGGCCATGGGTGTTGCCGGGACTGGAGCCACCGGACCATGTAAACGTTTTTTTGAGCCAGTAAAAGTCTCCGCCCGGGGTCATGGCCGACCCATCCGGACTGGAAACATGATAACTGTTAAAAGACCCTGGACCGGAATGGCAGTTCAGACAGACAGAACTGGGATCAGTGGCTACAATCAGTGCGGATGACAGGCCCCCGCCGGTCGCAACAACAGCGCCATCTTTTGAATTGTGCATTGTGTGGCAGGCTTGGCAGTCTGCTACGCCGCCATTGTGGAATGCATAGGCAGACGGACTCAGGCAAAGCAGGCAAACAGCTAAAAAGAAGAAAAATTTTTCAATTTTATTTGGCATAATGCAATCAACAGATCAAAGTTGATAGTTTCGTAAAAAGCAAAAATTTTCTTTTTACGAGAGTATTTTGTTTTTGGTGTTTAGTGTTTGGTTATTTAACAAGCTGGTATGTCAGCATATGTTTAAAACAAAACACTAAATACAAAACACCAAACACCTGATGAGTTCGACTTTTTACGAATTCATCAAGGTTAATCCAAAAGATGACATTTGTTGCAAAGCCGTCTTTGGTATAAACCGAATTCGGCAACCATATCTCTGCCGTAATAGCTGTTGCGCATATCATTTCCGGTGGCACCTCCGTCACCTGGGCGGGGGTGTGAGTCGGCAACGAAAGTGGTTCCAAAATCCCACCTGCCGATATCTTTGAATGACGAGGCGTGTGCTCTGTGGCAGGTCAGACACATCAAATTTGCTCCCTGGGCCGGACCTGACGTGCTCGAGGGATCGAGCGACCATTTGTCGGCTGTGCCGGATTCAAAGGGCAGCAGTGCCAGGTAGGCGGTAGCTTGGGTTCCGGTGATATCACCGGTCTTTACGTAGGAATTGTAATTGGAGATAAACGTGCTGCTCAGGGTTGCATCGTTGCCGACAGGGTGCTTACCGTTGCCTGTCAAAAAATCAGAGTGGCAGTTGTTGCACCACTCGGACATGCCTGAGCCATATGCGGTATGATTGGAGTTGGTCTCAACCCAATTTTGCGCATCAGCCACGGCAACCGGAGCGGGATGGTTGAAGGTGACACCACCGGCTTGCGCACCACCGTTATAACCGATTCCCCCCAGCAGCCTGTAATTGCCCACAGTGATTTTTATGCCGAGGTCTTCGCCATAAGAATCGGAGACCGGAATTTCACCGGTGTAGCCGTCTTTTACCGTCCTGCTATGAGGATCGTGACAGCTGGTACAGCCCAGGGCTGAAGGAGAATAAATGCCACCCGGGGCTGAGTTCAGCATACTTTCTTGATGCAAGCCATATTCGGCGGCAACAACATTGTGGCCGTGATTGTCACCTGAACTTTGGTAGAACTTGTCATTTGCAGACCAGGTGAAGGTCTTTTTTAGCCAGTAGAAGTCTCCACCGGCACTGTACGTTGATCCATCATTGCTTAACACGTTGTAAAACTTACCACTCTGCGCGTGGCATCGCAGGCAAGTGGAACTCGCATCTAAACCTTTGAGATCCATGGGAATAGTACTGTCATTTCTATCCTGAATCTGGCCACTAGGAGACTTATGTATAACGTGGCAGCCTTCACAAAAATTCACGCCACCCTCATGAAAGGCGCCAACAATTCCGGGCAGCGAGAAAGTCATCAAAGTTGCCAGTACAAAAAGCGATATTGGCATTCGCATGATTTTTGGTGCCCTTTTGATTTTATCTAAAACCGGTAAGAAAAATTTTAAAAATGCCTTCATCTTTTCCAGACTTATTCTAACGCCGTAAATATCTGAACTCGGCTGTTACTGGTATCGGCGATAAAGACTTCTCCCTTGCTGTTGATGCACATGTTGGATGGATGGTTCAGGAGTCCATCTTTCCATCCCTGGCCCGACAGCCGTCCAAGGAAAGAGCCGTCTTGCCCCAAGATTATTATCCTGCTGCCATTGCGATCTACCAAATAAATACGTCCCCGCTTGTCTGTGGTGATGCTGGTGGGCAAGCGCATATACTGCTTTAATTTTCCGGTTAAAGCAGAAAATTTCATGGAGTCTTTTGCAGCGGTGAATACCACGGCATTAGTGCTGTCAATTAAAAAGACATTCCCTTTAAAATCGACCGCCAGATCTGATAAAAAGCCGAAATCTTTCGGGAACTCGATATGTCTTTGGTACTCGCCTGAAGGGTTCAGCACAAGTACACGTCGGGACAATATATCCAAGATGTATATATTGTTGTTCACATCTATAATAAAACTGCGGGGAGCGTAGGATGCCGGGGCAGGCAATCCGGTGGGGTCAAGATAGTTTATGAACTTTCCTTCAGGAGTCAGGCGGACAATGCGCCGCTGCTTGCCGTCAAGGGCATATATCTGGCCTTTAGAGTTCATTTGAGTACTTATAGGATACGATAATTGGGGCACTTTAATTTCGACTGTTCCCGTTTTTAGGTCGTTGTTCTGAAAAGTGTATCGCAGAAGTCGTCCGTTGCCGGTGTCGGCCACAATAAGAAACGATGCTTCATTGCAGGCAACCCCTTCAGGCTGCTTGAGGCTTAAGCCTTTGTCATCCGCATATATGGACATAACATGTCTGAACTTAACCGATGCGCCACCATATGACATCATTGGAACCAGCACCGCCGTCATCACAGCAGTCAAAAAAGCACAGATTTTAATTAAGTCTTTCATCAAACGTATTATCTCCTGCGATCCAAGTGGCACTGGATGCACATTTCATAGGTGGATGCAAAATGCATCATCCCGGGATTATTGCCTGTCCCGCAACTCTTATGGCAACTCAGACAATCCACGGTCAGGTTCTTGTTTCTCTTGTCGATAGCCTTTTCTCCTATGGGGTGAGTTGAATGGGTTTGCCACTTGTGACACTCGCCGCAAAGTTCCAAACTAGATGGCTTGGACATGAGCAGGATATTATCGGAGGCATGGGGGGAATGACAGATTACGCAATTGCCCGACTTAACCGGTTCACACAACTTATCGTTTTTGGGATTATCAATGGATAGTTTTTGCAATTCGATCGTGTCGGAATGGCACGTTCCGCAAACATTGGCGACGGGTCCTTTTAAAAGCTTTTTCTGCTTGGTCGCATGGGGGCCGTGACAATTCAGACACCCGACATTATCCACCAGGGGCCAGTGCACCCGGTTTTTGGAAAATGTTTTGTCCATCATGTCTTTGTGACACTGCCGGCACAACTCATTGCCCTGCTTCTTTACCTTGAGCGGGGTTTTCGATTGGGGCCCGGCGTGGCACTCGGCACACTTTTTTTCGCTGACAGGTTTATGGGCGGCAGCATAGAGAATTCCCTTCATGTCGGAGCCGTGCGGGTTGTGGCAGGAGATGCAGTTGGAATCCGCTACGGCATAGTTCATGTGCTTCTTTTTAAAAAAAGGTTTGTCGGTATTATGGCACTCCAGGCAGAGCGCTGGTGCATCCTTTTTAAGCAAAAACCCCAGCCGGTTGGAGAAGTGGGGATCGTGGCAGTTGAGGCACCCCTTGCCTTTTGCCAAAGATTTGTGCATAAACGTATAAGATTTGTCCATTTCTGGACGCACTTATCCTGTCACTTTTAGCAAAGCCAAAAATAGTGCAGGTCCATCCAAGACAGCAAAAGTTGGATGAGCACCTTGTTCAAGAGACTAAATTTTCATGGTTCAACCATTAATTCGGCGGTCGAATAATCTCATTTGCGCATACGCCTGTGTACTTTGGTACTTCTGCTACAATCTGCATCTTTCCTTTCTTGCAGCAGGGGCATAGCGTAATATCGATACCGGTAAGTTTTAACATCATTTCTTCAACAGATTTTTCGACAATCTTTTCGGTTTCCGGCAGACCGTGCAATTGACGAATTTGCGCCAAGTTTTCTGTTCGGTTGCGATTTGCCAGAAAGCCAAAATGCCGGATTCTGACAAATCCTTTTGGCAGCGCATGAAGCAAAAAACGCCGGACAAATTCAACCGCTTTGATAGTTGTTTCCTCCATCTGGTTGGTTTTACGATTCTTGTATTTAAAGGTTACCATTCCATCTTTAAGCGATACGATGCGATGATTGGATATAGCTACCCCTACCTAACCCACACTGTTTGTGGCCCGCCCTAAAAACGGGCCTTCCATCAAATTGGTTTATTCATTTCAATTTCAATCTGCTGTCTCATGACAGTCATCAGTACGCATTACCCCGTACCTCCCTTCCTGGCCATATCTTCAGCGGCCTTCTTTGCTGCGGTTTTTAATGTAAATCCCTGATCCTGATATTTTTTTATTCGCGCTATCAGGTTAATCTGAGTCTGGTTATACCTGCGGTAGGCTCTCTCTCCACAGATCAGTCGATCAGGCTGGGGGATGTGTTTTCCTTCCCAAGCTCTTAATTGTCGCTGGCTGACACCAGTGATTCTGCTGGCACCGCCGATACTATAAGTTTTTTCAAATCTTTTAGTCATAACAATTCCTCCGTTAAATTTATTTTCTGGGGCTAAAAAAAATAAGCCCCTCTATCTTAAAGAATCGTTACATTATTCCGGCGACTGAAAGATGCTTTTTGAAAAAGTTATATGTCTCTACTAAATAGCAGGTCAGTTAAATAGGCCAAAACACAGCAATTTATGCAAAATGTGCCTGCGAAAGCATAAAATTTCGGCTAAAATTGGTGAAAATGAGGCAAATTTTATGGTTTGAGGATGCTTTTAGGATGTTTTTGAGTCAAGGTGGGGGTGGAGAAAAGAGTTGGAATGCCAAAAAATGGCATTTTTATGAAAAATTTTTCGGAAATTAATAAAAGTCGGGGGAAGAGGGAAGTTGCTTTTTACAAATCACGCATTCTGGAGGTTTAATAATTTCAAACATAAGGCAATCGCGCATCGGGCTAACTTCAAAATAGGTTGCACAAAACTCAGCCAATGAGTGATTTGTTATCAATGGCTCCCTTGCCTGGGATTTCATGATTCTCTTATCAAAGGATTGGGGGAGGCTGTGATCTGTAAAAAATATCTCTGGTTGAAAAGTTCTTAATTGTTTACTCACTTTTATACACGTTCTGCACGAACCCTAAGATTTGTCCCAAAAGCCCGTATTTTTATGATTTTTCATAAAAAGCGGCGGTTGAATATCAACGGCAAGCCGGTTCGCTTTTGCTTATTGTGTTTAAAATGCCACCGCAACCGGCAGGCTTCCACATGTTGCGGTCTACCTGATCCCAATGCACAATCAGAAATTTTCGACACATCCGCCTTCAAAAAGCGAGTTCTTATCAATCAATTCAATAATTAAAAAAAGATATCCAGATCCAATATTTTTGCTGGAAATGAAGCGCACAATGTATTAACTTACATTGTAGCACCCTAATTGAGCGGATCAAATTGAAAAAAGATAACCAAAAATTCAGAAAACTCATCCTCGTCCCTTTAGGCATCATGCTGCTGGTATTGCTGTTGACTTCTATTTTCACCGCTTACCGGCTCCAGCGGCTGCATATCGATAAGAACGTGCAGGCGAATCTTGACGAATTGAAGCAAATTGTCCTTAAACAGTTGTCAGAAAACTCGCTTGCATTGGGCAGTATGATTGACTTAATAAAAAGGGATGAAAACCTTCAGAAAGCATGGCTTGACAGAGACCGGGAAGCGCTGCTCCACTATGCCCTGCCGGTTTTAAAAAATTCACCTCAGAACTTACAGATTACCCACTTTTACTTCATTGGACTCGACAAAGTCTGTTTTTTACGCGTACACAAGCCGGAGTATTACGGAGATACCATTGATCGATTCACGCTGAACCATGCCGAGCTTGCAACCACAGCGGCTAGCGGCATTGAGCTGGGCCCCCTGGGCACATTAACACTGCGCGTGGTACATCCATGGTGGAGCGGCGATGAGTTGACAGGTTTTGTTGAACTCGGCGTGGAAATCGAACACTTTATGTCAAATTTGGAAAGTATTCTCAATGTCGACCTGATCATAACCGTCAAAAAATCGTATCTTGACCGGGAGAAGTGGGAAGAAGGGTTGGAAATGATGGGACGTAAGGGAGAATGGGATCAGTTTCCCGATTTTGTCGTCATCAACCAAGCTGTGGAAAAAATTCAGTTAAAACTAAACCAGCACCTACAGTTCCATGCCGGTCAACAGGAGGATCATATTTTTAGTTTGGCAACAGATAGTCGTCAATATTCCATCGGATTTGTCCCCTTGATTGACGCCGGTGGCCACGACCTCGGCCACATTGTTGTCTTAAAAGACATCACTTTGGATGAAGACGCACTGCAAGTGCTATTATTGATTATGATGATAGCCTGTGCAGTTATTGGAGTCCTGCTCTTTGGGTTCTTTTATTTTTTTGTCGGCCGTATAGAGCGCCGGCTTACAGTCTCGCACAATGCTTTAATTGGTGAGATAGCGGAACGGAAAAAGGCGGAGTCGTCGCTTCAACAATCCCGCGATATGCTGGAAATACTTGTTCAGGAGCGTACCGCCGATTTAAAAAGAGCCAACGAACAATTGCAAATAGAATTAACCGAACGCAAGGAGGCAGAAGAGGATATCAGGCGTCTTTCCCAGCAGCTTTTCAGCGTTATAGAAGAAGAAAGAAAGCGACTCGCAAGGGACCTTCACGACGAATTCGGTCAGGCCCTAACCACCCTGCATCTCAACGTAGAAGCCCTTCAAAATTCACTGCCGGAAAAACTCAAAGACCAAAAGGCTCAATGTGATCAGATAATCCGGATGACCGAGCAGCAATGTGACAATATCCGCAATATTGCATCCGAACTGCGCCCGGACATGCTCGATCATCTGGGGTTTATCCCCACCCTGGAATGGTATGTGGAAGACTTTGGCAAACGAAATGGCGAGCTCCGTATCGATTTTGAAGCCGTGGGTGTTAAAAATCGACCCGATTCGGAGGTTGAAATCACGCTGTATCGCATTCTCCAGGAAGGTTTAAACAACATTATAAAACATGCCAAGGCCAAACAGATTGATGTTCTGCTAACATACAGCCATCCCAAATTTATTTTTACCATAAAAGACGACGGGGTTGGGTTTGAGCAGATGAAAGCCTCGCCACAAAGCCAAGATGGGAAACAGGGCATCGGCCTGATCGGCATGCGGGAAAGGGTGGCTGCCGTAGGAGGTACAATCGACATTCGATCCGGCCGGGGCAAAGGTACCGTCATCCGGGTTGAAGTGCTCGCCGATCCCGGAAAAACAGAGGCTTAAAATGAAAATTATGATAGCAGACGATCACCAGATTGTTCGGGAAGGTCTCAAACAGCTTTTAAACGGCCAGCAGGACATGGAAGTAGTGGGAGAGGCTCAGGACGGCCGGGAAACCATTGTAAAAGCAAAATCACTGCGTCCCGACGTACTGCTGCTTGATGTTACCATGCCCCGGCTAAACGGGTTGGAGGCCATTGGCCTGATTAAAGAGGCTGTGCCCGATGTGCGCATTGTTGTTTTCTCCATGCACAAGAAAGAGGCCTATGCGCGACAGGCTCTTGCCGCAGGAGCTTTGGGTTATGTTCTCAAAGCTTCGCCCAGCAGCGAGATCCTGGCAGCCATCCGGGCGGTATACTCTAGAGAATATTTTTTGAGTCGCGAAATCAATGCGGAAATTATCGACGCTTATCTGGAGAATCGAAAAACATCCTCACCCGTTCACCGCTACGACCTGCTTTCGGAGCGGGAGCAGCAGGTTTTCCGGCTGATAGTCGAAGGCAATTCCACCAAAGAGATCGCCGATATACTCTGCATAAGCCCCAAAACCGTGGAAAAACACCGTTCCAATTTTATGAAGAAACTGGGCGTAAATGATCTGGTGGGAATGGTGAAATATGCCATCAAAATAAATATTATCGATCCTGAACACTGGGAATAAAATCGTGTTACGATTTTATGAAACTCCCGCAAGCAAGCTTGCGGGATCTAATATTTGAATTCATCCCGCGCTGCCCCGCTACGGCGGGATCTCCGCATAGCTCCGACAAGCAGCGGGGAATTCAAAGTCAAATACTGCTTCCTCATACCATCCTCCGGATGTGAAAATCTTCATCCAAAAGTAGGAATTTCCTACCTCAAAATCGGGCTTTCCCCCATTGACCGGTTCCCGTCGCAACCGCTATAAAGGTAGCAGATAAAAATATAATTATTTTCTGCAAACTTTACTTTGAAAAGTTTTAACACTAACACAACCAGTATTTTGAGGAGGGCAGCATGAAGATCAACCCTTTGCTAAAAGTTTTTTTACTGTGCCTTGCAGCCGTGGTTTTAGCAGCCTGCGCCGCCGAAAAACCGATCGACATCGCAGCGGCCACGTCACAGCCCAAGGCGTTCGTCGGTTCGGATACGTGTAAAATGTGTCATCTGGAGCACTATGATTCCTGGAAAATGACCATGCACAGCCGCATGCTCCAGGATGCCAAAGCGAACCAGGACGCCCTTATCGTGCCGATTGAAGAGAAAAGGATTCGAGCAGATCTCGCCAAGCTGGAGGCAAAGCTCAAGGTGCCGTCGGACAAGGTTTACGTTCCCAAGACCGATGAAATTCTTTACACCATCGGCAGTCAGTGGAAACAGCGCTATCTGGTAAAAAAGGACGGGACCCTTTTCATTTCTCCGATCCAGTACAACGCCGATACCCACCGCTGGGTCAATTACCACGAAAAAGACTGGGACAAACGGCCCTGGCTCAAAAAATGCGGCGGCTGCCACGCCACCGGAGCCGATCTTGAAAAAGGCACCTTCAAAGAGCCGGGAGTGGCCTGCGAAGCCTGCCACGGCAAAGGTTCCTGGCATGCAGCCCTACCCAAAACCGCTGTTTTTGAAAAGCGCCAGACCATCGTAAACCCGGCCAAACTAACCATGGGAGTGGCCGCCCAGATTTGCGGCTCCTGCCACAACCGCGGTCATGCCACCAA
>JABMQM010000381.1 GCA_013203195.1 Desulfobacteraceae bacterium
CCAATACTGGCAATGGTTTTCGTTGTAACGATCTAGATCAAATACATAATTTTATGTAACTATAGGTTTAACCCTGATTGAGTTTTTGATTTCAATATGATATTAGTTTATTTATTGAAAAGTTACAATTTCATCTTCTAACACAATCGTATCACAAACCATTAACCGGTGGCAACATGAACGCCAGAATAGCCATAATCGGAGCAGGCATAGCCGGCTTAGCTGCAGCTTACAGATTAACTGAGGCTGGATACCAGCCTGTCATCTTTGAAAAGGAAGTTTTTGTCGGCGGCAGGATGAGTTCGAAAAACCTGGATGGCTTTATCGTCGACAAAGCGGCTTACACGATTCCGGCAACACATAAAAATTTGAGACGGTTTTGTAAGGAAATGGGCATGAAACGTTCACTGGTTCCTACACCCGGAACATATTCGACGTTCAGTGCCGGCAAAGAGTACAAAATCAATATCGGATCATCCACGCAATTTTTTAAATCCGAGCTGTTTTCCGCCAAAAGCAAGAGAGAAATCATCAAGCTCTTCTTATACGCGCGCTCATTGGGAAAATCGCTGAACCTTGCTAAACCGCGCAAAAAATCGTTTAAGCTGGAAGAACAATCGGCCGCCGAATACCTGTCTAACAACTATGACAAACAGATTCTTGAATACCTCGCATACCCTCTTTTCTGTGAAATGTACCTGGGAACGCCGGAAAATAATTCCAAGCTTGCGTTTCTGGCTGCTCTCAAAAATCTGCACCGCTTAAAAATCTTTACCCTGGAACAAGGCATGGGCTCGCTGCCCGAGCGTATGGCACGCACATTGGACATCAGACTGCAAACTCCTGTTATCGAAATTAGCCGTACAGTCCCCCAGGGGCTTTTCGAAATTAAAACCGGCGGCGAAAATCCTGAAAAACGCCTGTTCGAAGCTGTAGTTTTTGCCGTCCCATCGCCTATCGTGCCTGAAATATATGCTGATCTGCCGGAAGCATTGAAAGAATGTTTTCTCACCACTTCTTACGCGCCGTCTATTGTTATTTCTCTGGCCGTAGACCGGCAGTACCCTGATACATCCATGATTAACAGCCTGTTGCGGAAAGATTGCCGTGTGCTTGGAAATATTATTTTTGACCGCCACAAAGGTCCCCACCGTGTTCCCGAAGGCAAGGGTCTGGCAACGGCGATCCTTTGCGAACAGGCCAGCCGCAACCTGTTTGATGAACCTGATGATGTCGTCATTAGTGAAGTTTTGAAAGAAATGGATTTTCTTTTTCCCGGTTTTTCGGGCAGGCTGATATTCCCCAAGGTTTACCGCTGGAAATACGGTGCGGTTCAGCCGCGGGCCGGTTTGATATATAAGCAGGCTTCGGCTCGAAAAGCACTGAAAGACGAACTTGATAATCTTTACTTTGCAGGTGACGGCCTGTACTGGTCGGGCCTTGAAATCAGCTTCAACACCGGTATCGAGGCAGCCAAGCAGATAATTAAAAAGATGGGTAAAAGAAAGCGTTCTAAATCCTAATGTCGCCTCATTTTGTTTGCGCTCGATCAGGGTTCAATCTTCTAACGGGCAATAGGGAGAAAAACTGATGAACATTGTAAAACCCGGTGCACATATGGATCATATGCTGCGCACAACGCGACTGCATCATGTACAGCTTAGCAATATGGCCGATGTAAAGGCCAATATGATGCTGACCATTTCATCAGTGCTGATCACGCTTTCCGTACCTTACACCATGAAACCGGAATTGAAATGGGCTGCTCTGATTTTGATCGCATTCTGTTTTTCAACGATTATCCTGGCCGCGTACGCTGTAATGCCCAAGCTGCCGTTTTCAATAAAATCCGGACCGCGGCCGGATATCACCGACCCTTTTTTTAACATCCTTTTCTTTGGAGATTTTGTGCGTTTGGAATACAATGAGTATGAAGAGGCCATGGAGGATGTGTTGAACGGTCACACCCTGACGTACCGGGCGCAAGTGCGAGAATTATATACGCTGGGGACATTCCTGGCGACCAAGAAATACCGTTTCGTACGCTTGGCTTACATGTCCTTTATCAGCGGTCTGTTTGCCAGCGGCTCTGTACTGGTTCTTATAAGCCAATAAGCCCCCACCAATCTTGACCATTTATGGATATACATTTTAATAACAAAAACTACGTGGTCGAGCCTGAAAAATATAAGCAGCTCTGTACCTGTGGAAACCGACATCCGCCGATTTCGATCAAAATGTATTCAGGCACAGATGCGTATACATATCTTGCCAAAGATTGCCGCCAAGCAGTCGGCAGCGGGTCTGTTTTACTCGTTGACGACAAAAATACCCACAGGGCCGCCGGTGGCAGGGTTGTGACCTGCCTGCAAGAAAATTCCGTCCGACATCAGGTGATAACGCTTGCGGGCGATACCAGTGTGACCGATCGTCTTGCAGAGCGCATTACTGCTGCAAGCAGCCGACATGGATTAATTGTCGCTGTCGGTGCCGGAACAATCAACGATCTTGGGAAATATGCCGCAAAAAAAAGAGATATCCCTTACTGGGCGGTTCCCACCGCCCCTTCCATGAACGGTTATACCTCCTCCATTGCGGCTGTAAAGGTCAAGGGCGTCAAGCGTACGCTGCCCGCGCCGCCGCCCCAATTTATTTACGTTCATCCCGAAGTAATCCGGCAGGCGCCGATAAAATTGCGTCAGGCCGGTTTATGTGACGCGCTGGCAAAATCCGTCTCGGACATTGACTGGCAAATCGAATCATTGCTCTTTAGCGGCAACTATTGCGCTTTGCCGTCTGCTATCGTTGCCGAATCGGAAAGTAGCTACATGGGGCATCCGGAAGGCATCGCTTATGGCAGTGAAAAAACAATCATGGGGCTTTTCAA
>JABMQM010000382.1 GCA_013203195.1 Desulfobacteraceae bacterium
ATCTAATTGATATCACAGTATTTATGAACATAGATAGCCTGACAAACATAGCAGATATCGCAACCCTGGGCAGGCAAGCTGAAGAGCGAACCATCCCGAATGGTATCCCATGAAATTGCTTGACAAAACTAGCGGTAGATGTAGGTTTAGCTAGAAATTGGCTCTACCTGTTCACCTATTGTAGAGGTAGCCATGGATTTAAATCCGAAGCCCCAGTTCTCTTGCCAGAGAGTGGGGCTTTCGTTTGAAGCTCAGCTCGTACCGGAGACGGTATCTGTGAGCTCAATTGAGCATTCCAAATCTTTATCCTGGCATAGAGGCTTGGTCTAATTCCTCCTCCCAATATTCCCTATTTCGCATATCAATATAGTATCCATGGTCTTCCACCATTGCGTCTATTGCCTCTTCTGACATGTTTTCTTCAATAAAGTGGCCCAATTCTTCAATTGCTTGAAAAACCGGGCTAATGCGTTGATGGGAAGAATTGGCCTCAAAAAAAGTTTCCCTTTCCCTCTCAATTTCCCTATTGATTAGCTTTGTAAGGCTCTTTCAATGTCTTTTCTATAGTATCTAAGGTCATCCCCATCTGGCACCCATTCTTCCCTTCTGATTGATGCAAAAACACACCTCACTTCAACAGCTGACAATTTGCCAAGGTGTTTTTTTACAGTTTTGACAAGCTCTGAGTAACGTTGATGACTTCGACGTTTCCCTGTCGGTTGACTTGCCATGGTGAATGTCTGGAAAGCGGGTCTTTTGAGTGTGGCAGCGTTGGGGGGCGCTATATCATGTTCTTTCGAGGGGGAACGAACAGAGGGATGTCTTTCAGGATGACGAAGACCGAAACGACTTCATTAGTCTTATGGGTGAAATTTCGAGGCTCTGAACCCGGAAGTCCCTCAGCAACTAAGACTGCTTTAGGATCATGAACCTGAAAAGCTCATAGGCAAACTGTCTGTGGTTTTGGGGTGTAATCCTGAAGTGTTCAGGGAGTCCTTAAAAATATCTGAAGATGACAAAAGCGATAGAGACTTGATGGTATATGCCGGTGTTAATGAAGAAATCAAAGCGAAAGCTGAAAGAACAGCCAGAGATGCTGAAAAGCATGCAAACAAAATGTCTCGCAAAGCAGCCAAAACGGCTGCTAAAGCAGAAACAGCCGCCCGAAAAGCCGAAGCCACCGGAGTATCTCAGCCTACAGCAAGCCAATCAGCAACCCGCGGTGAAAAAATGCAAAAAAAACAAATTAAAACTATTGCAAAATAAGTAATCAACTTAACAAGGAACATCCCCTAAGCCCCTCGATTTTAAGGGGCTGCGCAGCATGGGCTGCTGCAAAGGGAATCGCCAATATCATTAAGATCACAAAGGCTGTCCTTAGCAAAACTTTACCTTTATTGTCTTGCTGACATAGACCCACCTCCTTGCACTGCATCGGTTAAGATGCAGATTATTGGGTTTGAGTTATAATTTTAGGTTGGCATATCCAATGATAGCGCCGTGCCTTTAATTGAAATGTGCGGCATGGCAGACCTCCAAACTATTCTAAAGTTTCATAAAAGTGGGTTTCGATAAGCAAACAGCCATCTTCACTGCTAAAGGGGCCATGTGGGGTGTACGGCGGTCGGCAGGCATATGTGTAAGGCTGAAATGCCTCCTCCCCCACCTTCAAGGTTCCTGAAACCAGAAATACTTCTTCCCAATAGTCGTGCTCAAATGGTTTTGTGGTGAACGCACCCGGCTGAAAACGCAGTAGGCGTGTTCGGGACCCTTTTTTGTTATCCTCGTCTAGAGATCCGGCAAGTATCTTCTGCTCGACACCATCCGGATATCCGGCCGGGATTTCCCAGCCGGATGAAAGGTCCAATGTGAAAAATTCCAAATGTTCTTTTAACATGGTCAAGCCTTTCTGTTTGCGCTAAAAATTTAGTTGATTTACTTTAGGACTCGGTCATCCAGGGCGCTGAAATCCTGCCGGACTGAATCAACAAGCCCCGGATCGATTTCAGCAGAAACCAATTCCTCCTGTTCACCCCCTTGTGCAACGATCTGACCCTGTGGGTCAACGACCATACTATTTCCGGCATACTGCTTGCCTCCATTAGAACCGGCAGCGTTACAGGAAATGAGGAAAGCAAGGTTTTCATGCGCCCGGGCCCGGTTAAAGAGTTTCCAGGCCTCCAAACGGACATACGGCCAGGCCGAAGCAACTAAAAAAAACTTGGCACCTTGATCCACCATACGGCGAAAGAGCTCGGGAAAGCGTAAGTCATAGCAAGTTGAAAACCCGCAGACCCCCCAGGGCGTGTCGACCACCACGACTTCCTGTCCTGGCGTCAGGATCCGGGTTTCGTCAGATAGATAGCCAAACAGGTGGATTTTGCGATAACAGGCAGCAATTTCCCCCTGGGGATTGATAAAGACACTGGTGTTATATAAATGCCGGCCCTGATTTTCAACCAGGCTGCCCATCAAAATATGAGCTTTGTGAACTCGGGCCTTTTGTTTGAAAGCCGTGACCGTTGGGCCATCTAATGATTCGCTATCGTTGCGGTATCTGTCGAATGAAAAAAAGCCACAGGGCCAGATCTCAGGAAGCAAAATAAGGTCACTTTCAGAGGCCTGGTCTACCAAACTGAGGGCATGCTCAACCGTTTCATTTTTCGGCCTGTCTTTCATTCCAAGTTGAATGCTCGTGATTCTCATTTTCTCCTCTCTCGAACTCAATGAATTAGCTCTTAACTGCTCAATTTCTTAGACTTGTTTTCCTATATATTCTCGATCAAGGACTTTTCAGTTGCATCAAGGTGGCACTTAAGCGCCCTAACCGCCTCCATTTTGTCCTTTTAGTGGAGTGCCTCAAGAATATGTTGATGTTCCCGAATAACCTCCTCGGCTCTGCCGGGGCTCGCCAGCGCTTTTTGGCCCAATACAGAAATAAAATCCCGGATATTTTCCATAATCGATTCCAGCAAACAATTCTCATAACGATGTATCAGATTCATATGAAAAGATTTATCCGCATCCAGGAAGCTGTAAGATTCTGACTTTTTATGGCCATTGATCATCTGCTCTAAGCTATCATCAAGCGGCTTCAAATCCTCCTCTCTGACTTCATCAACCAACTGCTCGATGACATACTCTTCGATCATTTTGCGCGCCTCGAAGAAATCTTGAATTTCTTTTTCGGAAAATTCCTTTATTTTAAAGCCGCGCCCGCGTAAAGAAATAAAAAACCCCTCGGTTGTCAGCTGCAGAAGCGCCTCTCTAACGGGCGTGCGTGATACACCTAAGATTTCAGCAAACTGATTTGCGGAATAGAGTTTATCAAATTCCAGTTGGCCACGAATTAGAAGGGCTTTGATTTTTTCATAGGCTTGATTTTGTAACGTACCCGGCTGCTCTAATTTAAGTAAATTGTCCATTTTATGTAGAATGTGGTTTGGGGTGTGCATGCCAAGATCAGCTACCAATTATACTTTCGCAGCATGTTGCATGTTGCATACTA
>JABMQM010000383.1 GCA_013203195.1 Desulfobacteraceae bacterium
AGAGGCCCAAAATATAGTCGATTCAAAAAAAGATGCCTATATGCCCGACCAGTTCAAGAATCCGGCCAATCCAAAAATTCACCGAGAAACCACGGCAGAAGAAATCTGGAAAGACACCGGCGGCCGGGTGGATATGCTGGTAGCTGGAATCGGTACAGGCGGCACCATCACCGGCGTGGCCCAGGTCATCAAGCAGCGAAACCCTGCTTTTAAGGCCATCGCCGTGGAACCGGCGGATTCGCCGATCTTGTCAGGCGGAACCGCCGGCCCCCACAAAATACAGGGCATCGGTGCCGGCTTTGTTCCCGACGTCCTGGAGATGTCGCTGGTTGATGAAGTTATAACCGTTACCAATGATGACGCCTTTGAAACCGCGCGTCAACTGGCCGAAAAGGAAGGGCTGCTTGCCGGCATCTCATCCGGAGCAGCCGTCTGGGCGGCGCTTGAGATGGCAAAACGCAACGAATCAAGCGGCAAACGTATTGTTGCTATCCTGCCGAGCACCGGGGAACGATATTTGAGCACTCCTTTATTTAAGTAGTGTCCATCCTAATCATCCTTTTATCCTTATAGCCGGAAAGATTGGTATGCCTTGACGGAAATGCTTATTGCGTGTTAATTAGCGCCCATCCATAAATAAATTTTAGCACTAAGCAGTTTCCAATACATAAATGATCCCAATTGCCTGCCAGCATACCGGTTTTTCCCGCTTAAAACTTTTCTGGGCCCTTTCCAGAACACCCCACGGTTTGCTGGACATGGCCACCCCGGCGTTAGGTGCCCTGCTGTGGCTCGGCAGATTCCCTTCCCTCGAATTAATTATTATCGGCCTGATCACAACCTTTGCCGGTTACACAGCGGTTTACGCCCTCAACGATGTTATCGACTATCGGGTCGATAAAGATAAAATACAACTGTGCCCAGCTGTTGACACCGCTTGTGACCTGGATGCCTTTATGGTCCGACATCCCATGGCTCAGGGATATTTGAGCTTTTACGAAGGATTGCTATGGACTGCGGCTTGGTCGGCCGTGGCGATGATAGGCGCCTATAGCTTAAATCCCGTCTGTATAGCTATTTTCCTAACCGGCTGCATCCTGGAAATAATATACTGTTTACTGCTCAAAGTAACTCATCTGCGCACCCTGGTCAGCGGCGGCGTTAAAACCGCAGGAGCCCTTGCCGGTGTATTTGCCGTAGATCCGCATCCCTCTCCGCTGTTTTTAATGGTTATGTTTTTCTGGCTATTTTGCTGGGAAATCGGCGGCCAGAACGTTCCCAATGACTGCACCGACCTCGATGAAGATCGGCGTCTTTCCGCCCGGACGGTTCCTGTGCGGCTGGGTCTCGAACCTGCTAACGTTATTATTATAGGGGCTCTTATTGTTACGGTTATTCTTTCTGCTGTCGTTCTCTATTTATCTCCAATACCTTTTGAGTTTCCTTTTGCGGTCGCTTCCGTCGCAACAGGGCTATGCCTTTTTATACTACCCGCCTCCCTGCTTTATAAAACCAATGAGCCTGCCTATGCAATGGCCCTTTTCAACATGGCCAGTTATTATCCTCTGGCCATGCTGATTATCGTCGTTATCAAGATTATGATTTGATTGCACTATCTAAAGAATAGTAAGGACTGCTACCAAAAAATTAACAAATCTATAGCAATCCAACCGCAACTACATTATAATCAAGCCAATAGTATTGAATTGGATCGAAGCCTCTAAGCTCGGATTAAATATGAACATAAAAACCGGCATAGTGTTGATAGGTGCTGCAGCTGTTATTGCCATTATTCTGCATGTAATTACACCTAATCAAAAAGTTGCACCCCCGACACTTGAAATTTCCCACAACCCTTCCAATACTGTAGATAAAGAAGTCACCAAACAAAGCTTTCTGGAAACTGTCGGTTCATTGAAGCTGGTCCAGTTTATAGAAGGTAACGAGGCTCAAAAACAAATCAGCAGACTGCATGGACAAAGTATTAGCATGGCCAACGGTTTCATAGCCGCTTATCAAGGAAGTGGTGAAGACAAAATGACAATTTGGGTCTCTGTGCATAAAGATTCAAAGGAGGCTGAATCGCTGATTGCACAAATGCACGAAAAGATAGACACCGTTGCAAAGTTTCAAAATCATCAAGACTTGGATATCTCAGGCAATATATATCATTTTGTTACCGGCATGGGCCAATCTCACTATTTCTATTATCGCGGCAATGACGCCATCTGGATTGGGATTGCATCACCTGAGGAAATGAAAATTTTGTCTGAAGTGATCTATATGTTATAATATTACAGGTATTGTGATGCGTCGTCGCTGGCTCAACCCTAAAAACTTTCTTAACAGACACCAAAAGTTATATAAGGAAAATGTTATGAAAAAGGCGGGCATTATCCTTATAGTCCTACTTGCCGTCGTATTCATTCCTTTTTTGCATTCACCTTCCATAGAAAAACATGCATTAAAACATGTAATTATAACAAAAAAAATTCCTATGCCGGAACCTGAAAAAGTCTCGAAAGAGGTAAAAATAGCAGAACCAGTAAAAACTCCTGCAGGCACCAAGACAAAGGAAAACCCGCTATTAATCGAGCCTCACAAAAATGATGCCGGGAAACAATTTTATGCGATTCAGGTTGCTGCATACAAGAGCCTGCTCAACGCTGCAAAGCGGTCAATAAATTTTAAAAATCTCGGCCATAATACTTTCTACAACTGCGAAACGATAAAAGGAAAAGGGAATTTGTTCAAAGTTTACATTGCATTGCATAAATCAAAAAAAGAAGTTGAAGAACAAGCTTTAACAATGCAAAAGTCGGGCCTGATAGAAGATTACATGATCAGAGCAATGGGCGAGACATCCTCTACAAAATCGAGTGACTGCGAACTTGCAACCGATATTTATTTTTTGCATGTTAGCTCTTACAAACACAATAAAAATGCCGCAGAACACGTCCAAAAGCTAAAAGAACATGTGCCTCAAGTTGTTACTATATTGGAAAATGTGCAAGGAGAAGACTGGTTGCGAGTTTACATGGGCGAATTCGAAAATGAGAATGCGGCGCGCAAATTTGGTGCAAAGCTAAAAGAAAAAGGATTGATTTCGTACTTTAAGCCCGTAACCATCGATATGATTATGCAGCCCCCCCGACAACCTGCTGCAAGGCCGGCGCAAAAAACAGCTTCATTGATCCAACCTAAAAAACCACCTCCTCCCCCTGAGGCGGATAAGCCCAAATCGATGCAGCAACCCCAGCATGATCAAGCAAAACCGGAAGAACTAGAAGCAAAAGCAAAGGGCCCCCTTGTAATCGACGACATTACATTCAGGGCTAAAAACGGGACAAAGGAACTGGTATTGTTTCATGCCAACCAGTATTTTGTGCCTTCAGTACATTTTAACCTTGAAGGAAAAAATCCTACTATTGCAATCAATATTGAACCGCCTGCAACTATTAAAAAAGCCGGTTCTAAAATTCCAATTGACGGAAAATGGATTAAACAGATCCAAATCCAGGCAGACGCCGACAACAAAACTTCAAGAATTGTCGTTCATCTGTATGCTTACAAAAATTATAAAGTCAGCCAAAGCTTTTACAGGTCAGAAAAGATATTTGCTATAAAAGTTATTGCCGAATAGAATCCTGTAACGATCTTATAAAACTCCCCGCCGCCAGGGGGGGATTCTCTTTGCCTCAACAAGCAGATGGGTCATATCAAATCATAATAAAATTTTCGCAAGCTTGCTTGCGGGAGTTTGCAGCCAAGGATTAAATAATTATGGACGGAAATTTCCGAAGAACAACAGCATCTAAAATGATGTTGGTCTTTGCCGCTTTTATTATTGTCGTCGCCGGCATGCGTGCTTCTACGGCCATTCTTGTTCCTTTTCTGCTGGCCGCATTTATCGCGATTATCAGCACCCCGCCAATATTCTGGATGCAGCGCAAAGGGATTCCTAAATGGCTTTCCCTGCTCATCGTAATATTTGGCATCGTACTGATCGGATGTCTGATTTTCGTGCTGGTCGGTTCTTCGCTAAAAGCATTTACCGGAGAGCTTCCGGTATACGAAGCAAAACTAAATAAACTGACCATGACAATCGCAGCACAGCTGAAAACACTCGGTATGGATACCGCTGAATTCGAATTGATGGAGCTTTTTAATCCGGGCGCGGTTATGAAGCTTGTCGCTTCCGGACTGAACAGCTTCAGAAAGGTGCTAACCAACGGCTTTTTAATTCTGATGACCGTAATTTTCATGCTGATTGAAGCATCGAGCCTGCCTCTAAAACTGCGCACCATATTCGGTGATACCGAAGATGCTCTGATAAACTTTGAAAAATTCATCAACGATGTAAAACAGTATATGGCGATTAAGACCCTGATAAGCCTTGCCACCGGCATCTTCATCGCTATATGGCTGGCCGTTATCGGTGTTGATTTCGCGCTGCTCTGGGGTTTGTTGGCGTTTCTGCTGAATTATGTCCCGAATATCGGTTCGATTATTGCGGCCATTCCGGCCGTGCTGCTTACCATCGTTCAACTTGGACCTGCCCATGCCGTTGCCGCCGCAACGGGTTTTCTCCTCGTCAACCTGGTAATGGGTAATTTTATCGAACCGCGGTTTATGGGCAAGAGCCTGGGACTTTCAACTCTGGTGGTGTTTTTATCTCTGATATTCTGGGGTTGGGTACTCGGTCCTGTGGGAATGCTGCTCTCGGTGCCCCTGACAATGACCGCCAAGATAGCGCTGGACAGCAGAGAAGAAACCCGCTGGCTCTCCATCATCCTGGGACCGGACATTACTCCAAAAATTTGATCGAATCCCCAACTTGTATTGTTACTGAACGGTTACAATCGGTATCACCCGAAACTCGATTCTTCTATTTTTTGCGCGGCCCTCGGCAGTGTCGTTGGAAGCCACGGCGTGGTTCTCGCCAAAAGAAACAGAAATGAGACGCTTGCTCTCGATCCCAATTTCTTCCAGTAAACCGACGACCCGGGCTGACCGGGCTCCGGCAAGCTCCCAGTTGTTGGTAAAACGGCCGGCCAGCTTCTTGCCGATGGGAACGTTATCGGTATAGCCTGCGACCACAATCTGATAAGGTATTTTGCCTATCCCTTCCCCGACCTTGCCGATAACCATATTGCCGTCCTTGCTCAACTCCGCCGAACCGCTTGGGAAAAGGATTTCGGCCGACAGGTTGACCAGTAAGATCCCATTTTCTATTTTAAGCGCCACTGTTCCGTCTCCCACCTGGGGTTCCAGAACGGCCACAAGGGTGGCATAAGTCTTCTGAACAACTTGGAGTGCCTGGTCCTGAGTCCTGATCACTTCTGCAGCATTCTGAATTATTGCAGCCTGTTGCTGAAGCTTTGCGCCCTGGCCCTTGACCACGTCGGTGCCGGCTTTGATGATATCTTCCTGAATCTCAATGATGGTCCCTTGAAAGCTCACTTCGTGGTTGATGTTTGCAATCCGGCTTCGCAGCAGCTGGATGCGTCCTGCCAGTTCTTCATTTTCGGCAATGAGGGCATCACGCTCATCTACTGCTTTGTTCTGGGTTCCGGTCGTAACACAGGATACCAAACCGATGAGTGTAAAAACCATGACAATCAGATACATCGCGCCAGTCCATTGCTTGTTGCTTTTTACCAGTTGATTACTAATCATGTTACCCTCCTTCTTTTCTAATTAGTGCCCATCCATAAATACATTTGAGCACTATGTGGTTTCCAATTCATATCCATACGCATGGCACCGCCTGGCGGAAGAACGACACCAACTTCCTTTGAGTATTGCTTCCAGATGCCAATCATTTCTTTGCGAAGTTTAGGTGGTTTCTTTGACAGGGCATTCCTCAGCAAGTTGTGCCAAAATATTTATATAGCCGGCTGTTCTATTGTTCAAGCTAATTGTTGATGAATTTGAAAAAAACCGAACTTACAACGTGTTGGACTTCAAGTGCTATGTTGTGATTTAACTCTTTAATAGCAGCCGCTTAAACCTAACACTACAACTTAACAATACCTTCGAAATATTAGTATGCAAGCTTCAGATATGAGTTGGTTAAATTAAAAGGCCCCGGCAGGTGAACTCTGATGGGGATTGGAAAGGGATAAAAGCATTATTGCATTTTTGCTTGACTTGATATATAAATTTTAATACTAAAAACGATTCACTGATCCCCAGTAGCTCAGTTGGCAGAGCAAGTGGCTGTTAACCACTAGGTCCGCGGTTCGAGTCCGTGCTGGGGAGCCAACAATTCACAGGCCAGGATGCCCTGGCCTTTTTTATTATGCCATTTTGGACCTACATATTGCAAAGCGAATCGACTGGAAAACTATATGTAGGTCAAACCTCTGATTTGGAGAAGCGGGTTTTAAGGCACAATTCAGATGAATCTGGAGCAAGGAGGTACACTCATAAACAAAAAGGACCTTGGCGACTCATATGTTCAGAGGAGCATTCCACTTGTAGTGAGGCAATGAAAAGGGAGCGATTTTTAAAAAGTGGCCAGGGTCGTGAGTGGGTAAAAGATAACATGTTGAAGCAGTAACTCAGTTGGCAGAGTCCGCCGGAGGCGGATTAATCACTGGGTCCGCGGTTCGAGTCAGTGCTGGGGAGCCAAAAAAATATTAAGCGCATACCGAAACGGAGAAATTTGTGGAAAAAATACAA
>JABMQM010000384.1 GCA_013203195.1 Desulfobacteraceae bacterium
CTTCCTCTTTAGGTGAATTCAAGTTGAAAGTGCACCACGAATAGCACTGTAAAAGACTTCATGAGGCGTTTGATAATTGAGGCATTTCCTCGGTCTATGATTTATTTTTTTCACTACTAATGCAAGATCTTTATTCGTTATATCTTTGAAGTTAGTTCCTTTCGGGAAGTATTGTCTTATCAGACCGTTGGTATTTTCATTTGAACCGCGCTGCCAAGCCGAATAAGGGTCGGCGAAATAAACAGAGAAACCTGTTTTTTTCTCAAGCTTTTTGAAGTAGGAAAATTCCTTGCCATTGTCGACCGTAAGTGTCTTTCGCATTACTCTTGGAATGCGCCTGAAGGCCTTGGCAGACGCAATGGTCATTGTTTCGGCCGTTTTATCTGAGAGCTGCGCAGAGACAAGATAGCGACTTTTGCGCTCAACATGGGAGGCGATGCCGCCGCTACCTTTTGCCCCTTCGACCGTGTCACCTTCCCAGTCGCCGAAACGTTTTCGATTATCGACAGCTTCAGGACGTTCCGAGATGCTTATGCGACCTGGAATTAAACCGCGGCCGGAACCGTAACGTCGCTGTTTGCGGCGCCTTTTGTGATGCCGCCGAAGGTGGGTATAGAGATCGCCGCCATTTTTAGCGTCAGAATAAATCCACTGGTAAATGGTTTCGTGGCAAATCCGCATTGTTTTGCTGTTTGGATAATCAACGGTCAGCCGGTTGACGATTTGCTCAGGCGACCAGTCCTGCTCTAGTTTGCATTTCACATAGTGGACTAACTGAGGGTTAGATTGTCTGATAGCATGATGAGGCATACGTTTTCTCTTATCAAGAAAGTATTGAGCGTCGTCGTACCAATAAACAGCGTCATCCGCATACGTCGGTCGATTGCGTTTGATCTCCCGGCTGATTGTCGTATGGTGACGGTTGAGACGTCGGCCGATCTCACGGAGACTTAAACCATAAAGGGCTAAATGGGAGATGACATAACGTTCCTCAGATGTTAAATGAAAATAGGACATGATGGGCTCCTTCTGGTTGTGGGTTGGTGGTTCTCCTCACATTACCAGATAGCCTGTCATGTCCACTATTCATTTATATGGTTATGGTGCGCTTTGAATCTGAATTCACCCTCACCAGAAAGCGAGAGCCGCAAGGCCCTCGCTTTCTGGTGAAGCGAAAGGTTAGCGAATTCAAATTCTATATACAAAACTCAAATCATTTCCCCCATGGTAAATACCTCCAAAATGGTCAGCGCTAACCCTGAGTATTTGTGGAGCTGGCATTAATTCACCCAAATTCGCTTTTTCCTGATAAAAATAAAGAACCATCACAAAGAGGCCTGCAACAGAATAAATAGCATTTTTCAAATTTGCGCGGTGATATTCAGTTTCTCTATGGTGCTTCAGCTTATTGTAGGCGGTCCACCAATCAGGAACACCTTGGATATCTTTCCATTCATTCCAAGGCTTTAGCGATAATCCATATCTAGAAAGAATCACATCGAAATCAACAATATTTGGATAAGCTGTCTTTATCTCATCTCTATACGTATGAATGTTATCTGCAGAAGATGATGGCTTAACTTTTAAGCATAGTTGTTTGCAAACAACATCTGCCTCAGCACTTGCTGACAAAAGAATCCGAGCAATTTCAACTGAAAAACAATCAAAGTTGCGTTCGTCAAATTCTACATATCGTGATAGTTTCTCTAAATCGTTTTCGATAGCGAGAAGGTAATTCCAATGGACTTCTATTTTGGAGGTATTATTAGTCATGTATTATATCGCTAACGGTGAACTGTGCGGCGCGCCCTTTGCGTCCGCACGAGTGAATTGTTAGACGGTCTCAATTGTTTCAATCGCAATGACCTAGCTTGTACCAGGGTTTAAAGTCATATTCTTAACATTTAAGTCTTTTCCGTGAACCTGAAACCATAGCCTAAAACGGATTGGAGAGTTACTATAGGTAGCATAAACATCATAAATATAAAAACGATGAATACCTGAAAAAGCAACCTTTTGCATATAATTGACTCGCTCAACTTTATCTATCGTTTTCAAGACTCCAAAACCACTTGCCCATTTAATCATTTTTTCTCTTTGCTCTGGGCTGCCGGGAGGATTATCGCCCCAATATTTATTGAATTGTTCTTCGCTCATTTCAGACAAACTATTAACAATGACCCTTGCATGGTTCTCTGAAAAATTATCCCACTTAGTTTTACCAAACGATGCATAAACCATTGAAAAAGCGAATAGCAAAACCAACACAATCGCGATGCCACCAAACCAAATTAAAAACTTTTTCAAATCTTTATTTCTCCCATCTAACGGCTGAACTGAGAGGCAGCAAGGCGTAACGTAGCTTGATAGTGTTACAAATGCCGAAATCCCTATAACAGAGCAAAACCGCTTGTTTCTTGCTGTCCTCTCAAGTGAAATGTTATATAATCTTATTTTCCTTAGCCTTATTTCTTTGCCATCGGAAAATAAAAAGAGCAAACACTACGATAACAGTTATTCTCATTAATTGCTTTTGAATTGAGGCATCCCTTATAGACCTCTCAACTTCGACATACTGTTCCTTTTTGCCTTTAAGACCATAGATATCAAATCCAACCATAGATGACTTCGAAGCGGATCTTCCGGGACGCCCCTTAAATTATAAAATTCTATTCATCCATTAGTGAATATCCATTTTCTGATGCTATTCGTTCTCCACGCTGAGTACAAATGCTGACTGCCGGCTGTGTGATATTGAGTTCGGGAGCCAAATCCGCCATTGTAAACCCCAACTCCCTAACCGCCCAGTAACACAAAAGGCTTCTTGCTTTGACTTTTACCGGTTGCTTTCCGGGCTGAAATATTTCTTCCGGTTGAATGGAATAAATCTTAGCCACTCTGTCAGCGAGTTTATCTATATCATAGCCTTGTGACTTTAGCTGGTATTTGCGTTCAAGAGATTCATTGGCAGCCTTTAAAACATTTTCAACGAAATCAGAATTGCCGAGAATACGTTCATCACTTTTAAAGTGGATGTTTGCCCGCCGAAGGGACGTGATCACAGACCAGCCGCCGCTGCTGCGGATAAGACCGCCGCCGGTAAGCTCAGGGCGCTTGCCCTCCTGGATGCCTTTCTGAACAAATATTTTGTAGCGGCGTCTTGCAGTTGACTTTTTGTCACTGAATAGTTTCAGAACATAAGCATCGTCTTGCCAATCGTTTTTCTTTTTCCCCATGATAACGGCGTGTCCGCAAAAAGGATGTTTATCCAGAGTTTTTATGTCAGAAACAAGCCCGGCCCGAATCGGATTAAGGTGAATATACCGTACAAGTTCAAGTAAATATGTATCTTCTTGGCAGAGAATTGATTTGTAACGGTTCTGAAAAAGCTGACCGCTTCGACGATGTCGGCGGTTAAAGTTCATGGCATGGCCGGTCAGCAGCCTGCGCATAACAGTGTCATTGGGGTCAAAGCTTGATTAGCGTACTTATTTATTGGGCGGCTAGCTTTGCCGTTTTAGGGCGCTAATCAAGGTTTGATCACATTCCCCTTTTTTTTAATGCGCTAATCAAGGTTTGACCCCGATCCTTCTCAGATAGGCTATTTTCAATTCTGTTGTCTAACGTAGAGCTGAGAGGCCGGGCGGCACTAAGTCTAAAAGAGCGCCAAACCTTTGATTGGCATTTAAAACGGCAACCTTGGAAAAGGCGCGGTATAAGCCCGGTCTCTCTCCAGTGACATGTTAGACCGCCTTATTTCGTTGATGCTGATTTTGCTATACCGGCCAGAGCCTTTTCTATTTTTAATATGACTTCTTCACAACCGGTAATATTATGCCTTTTTTCTAAATATCTTGGACCGTTATACGATATCCAGACCTTAGCGGCATCATCTTCCCAGATTAATGCTTTTTGGGGTAAATCAATAGCAACACTTTGCTGACATTTTATAAGGGGGCTTCCCACTTTTGGATTGCCGAATATTATTAGTTCTGTATCTCGCAGTTCGATTCCAACTTTACCAGCGCCCTCGGAATGCTTTATTCGATTGAATATTGTCATTCCTTTCTCCTTCAATATGCTCTCCATTCGATCTGCAGTTTCTTTTACATTAAATGTGCTTTGGACATTAACCACCCCGTCTGCCGCCTCTACAGGGATTGCAATGAACAATATCAACAATGCGGTAAGAATTAATTTTTTCATTTTTTCTCCTTTAGTCGGTCTAACGGCGCGGGTAACCAGCGGGCGTAAAGCTATAGCGCTTGCAAAGATTTTAACGGTTCGCGCCCCGGCTTCTTCCCGTCTGGTTCACCCGCTTTGTTATGCTTTTCACTTTTAATATCGATCAACTGGAATATTTGCCTTCCCATATAAAAATAGAAAGCATAGACTAACAGCGTGACTGTAATGGCTGCGACATTCATATTAAAAGTAGATAATGAAAACTGTTCGGCAAATAAAGAATCGTAACCGATTATGGTAAAATAAATTGGGGGAAATAGTATGTCGGATAATATCCAAAAAATTAAAAACCGTTTCACCCAACGATTCAATATGAACAAGCTGGCGAACAATATGATATTCAAAAATAAGTTGAAAATATGAATAGCTATTAAGTAGGTGTTAAATTTTATTCTATTTTCCGCCTTTTTTATTTCTAGTATATGCACTTTTTTATGGGTATCGCTAAGGTTTTTCCATACTATTTTAGTCCCCCGGTAAATATTTTCCCCTTTCTCAATTAAATCAATACGCCATTTTTTGCTTTGTTCCAAAAATGATACTCTTTCGAAATAGAAATAAGATAACGAATATAGAATCATTATGAAGGAGACCACTTTGCAAATCTTTAAAATTTTGTTTTTTTTAATTTTTTCGTTTTTCATTTCATTCATAGGCATAACGTAGAAGTCAGTTGACAGCCAGGACAATATGAATAGCCCTAAAAGGCACGGAAACTCAAACTATCGAAAAGGCCAAAAGCAGCGAGGTCCTGGCTGTCAACTGCACTGACGGGTTCAAGTAAGCCGCTTCGCGGCAGATAAGACTTCAGTTAATTCCCTCAAATAAAGCCCATCCGCGGCAGGTTGCAAAAGCTTTTAATTCTCTGTCATACCTCCTATTGGATCCCCATCCAATAAACCCTTCAAACGAAAGGAGAGAGGTTATGACGAAGAATTACTACGATCAATCCATGAGAGCCCTGCAACTTGCCGGGATGAGCGCACCCACACAGAAAGCTTACACTCGCTCTGTCCGCATGCTTGTCGATTTTTACAACAAAACCCCCGATCAAATCACCGAAGTGCAACTTCAAGATTATTTCCTGCATCGCAAAAACAAAGATAAATGGTCACCCGCCACGATGCGGATTTGCTACAGCGGCATCAAATTCTTTTTTATCAATGTGCTCAAACGAGAGTGGCACACACTGGAACTGATACGGGCAAAAAGTGAACGGCGGCTGCCTACTGTACTGAGCCTCGATGAAATTCGATCCATCCTGAGAACCGTCAGTACGCCTCAAAACAAAGCATACCTTACCACCGTCTATTCCTGCGGGCTCAGACTGCACGAAGCCCTTCATCTTCAGATTTCCGACATCGATAAAGATCGCATGCGCATTCACGTCCATCGCGGCAAGGGCGCTAAAGACCGATATGTTCCCCTGCCCGAGGCGACACTTCACAGACTAAGATCTTACTGGAAGCTGCACCGTAATCCGACCTGGATCTTTCCCCGGCTAGGTCGAAGCGGCAAAGAAGGGCCTACGGCTCAAATCCCCATGAACAAGAGTTCCGTTCAAGGTGCCCTGCGTCGGGTATTGAAACAGTTGAAGTTAAAAAAACGTATCTCTGTCCATACCCTGCGCCATTCTTATGCCACACATCTGCTGGAGGCAGGGGTCAATATCCGCCGGATCCAGCAATACTTAGGCCACAGCAGCCTGAACTCCACCATGATCTATCTCCACCTGACTACACAGGGGCATGAAAACGCCTACGGTATCATTAATGAGATGATGAAAGGAGATGACCATGACAACGATTAAAGACATCTTCCAGACTTACACCCCCGAGTATATCCAGCGTTTTGGTGATGCCATGCCCGGTGAACATCGCAAGGTCATCGATGCCATCATCAATTGCCGCACGGATCATTACGGCGTTTCCATCTATCAATGCACCGAATGCGGTGAAAACCACATGGTTTATCGCTGCTGCGGCAACCGCCATTGCCCCAATTGCCAGCATCATAAAACCCGAAAGTGGCTGCAAACGCAATTGGATCGCCAATTGCCAGGGCATCATTTCATGACCACTTTTACCGTGCCGCAAAATCTCAGACGCTTCATCCGCAGTCACCAGCGGGTGTGCTATTCGGCCATGTTTGCCGCCTCTTCACAGACAATTAAAAAACTGGCGGCCGATCAAAGACACATCGGCGCAGACATGCCCGGATTCTTCGGGGTGCTGCACACCTGGGGCCGTCAAATGCCCTATCATCCGCACATTCATTATATCGTCCCCGGCGGTGCATTTTCCAAAACCGACGGTAAATGGCACTGCTCTCGGATCGATTTCTTTCTGCCGGTAAAGGCCATGTCCAAAATGTTCAAGGCCAAATTCCGTGACATTATGAAAAAGAGCGGTCTTTATCCCCAAATCCCTGCCGATGTCTGGAAGCAAAAATGGGTCGTTAACTGTCAGGCTATCGGGACCAGCGAGCAGAGTATCAAGTACCTCGCACCCTATGTTTTTAAAGTAGCCATTTCAAACAGCCGCATCGTAAAAGTCGAAGATCGAAAGGTCTTTTTTAAATACCGTAAAAATAAAAGCAACCGCCGGCGCACCATGGCCCTGGATGTCATGGAGTTTATCCGCCGTTTTCTTCAGCACGTACTGCCCACCGGGTTCATGAAAGTTCGCTATTATGGATTCCTGCACCCGGCATCTTCAGTCCAGTTGGAAAAGATCGCGGCTCTGATTGAACTGGCATTCGGTTTTGAAATCGCGACACCAAAAACAGTGCTCGAACCTCCTGAGCCGATGATCTGCAACAGTTGCAGCGGAAGTCTGGTGTTCCGGGCTGCATTGTTGCCGTTTAAAAGAGTATTTGCGGATTCAGGGTAGCTGAGAACCTGCAAATACTATTGTTACCCAAATAGAACTGGCTGTCAGTCTTCGCTTTCAGCTACGCCTAACAAGCCGATATACGGTTGAAGCGGCACAGGATAGCTGCGCCTTGACCCGGACTTTGGCTCTGAATACCGACAACTTTTTCTTTAAAATCATGGCTTTTTATCGATAAAAAGCCTCTGTTCATTCCGGCACCCCGAATTTTATCGATTCCGGGGTGCCTCCTTCACTCAGATCATCCAAGCAATACCCTTATTCAAAAATCTCAGTAAACCGGGCTTCTTGAACAATAGATTGAAAACGACCTTTCAGGTCGTGTCAATCCTTATAGGTTAGCCAGTCATTCTGGAATCGAAAACTTTTGTTCATGATTTATAATTTCACGCGTCTTAGTCTGAGTGAATTGCTGATCACGGACACCGAACTGAAACTCATTGCAGCAGCAGCAATCATTGGCGATAACAGTATTCCAAAGAACGGATACAATACTCCGGCGGCAACCGGAACACCCGCTGTGTTGTAAATAAAGGCAAAGAATAAATTTTGCCGGATATTACGCATGGTGGCCCGGCTCAGTCGTCTGGCTCTGACAATCCCCCGCAAATCGCCTTTGACTAAAGTGACGCCCGCACTTTCTATTGCTACATCGGTACCTGTGCCCATGGCAATACCGACATGGGCCTGTGC
>JABMQM010000385.1 GCA_013203195.1 Desulfobacteraceae bacterium
AATCCGACCAGCGAATAGAATCCTTGAATGACGCCGCCATATGGTCGAACATATTCATTTGATTGTTCAATACATTTGAGCATCCAGCGACCGGCATTATTAGCAGAAAAAATGTGAGCATCAATTTTTTCATATCGAACCTCTCGGGTTATTGTTACAATTGCAACTTAACCGAAACCACACCGTAATGTCAAATCTTGAGAATTAAGGGGAAAATATCGACCATAACCGGCCCGATATATCATTGAAACCTGAAAAGATGCACCTTGACAATTCACCTCCGCTGAGAGTTGCCTGGTTCGTTTGGGGCCTGGGCGCTCTTTTTTACCTGATGGGTTTTTTTCAGCGCGTGGCACCAGCCGTAATGACGGAAGAGTTGATGGGGGAGTTCAACATCAGTGCGACCGCACTGGGCAACCTGTCAGCCTTTTATTTTTATAGTTACGTGGCCATGCAAATTCCCACAGGAATTTTAGCTGACACCTGGGGGCCGCGCCGGTTGCTTACTATGGGATCGCTGGTTGCCGGAATCGGCACACTGCTGTTTGCCCTGGCTCCCCAAATCATCTGGGCCAATATGGGCCGGTTTTTAATCGGCGGCTCCGTTGCGGTTGCCTTCGTCGGGTTGCTGAAGGTGTCAAACAATTGGTTTCCACCACGCTATTATGCAATGGTATCAGGGGTGGCACTCTTTTTTGGCGTTATCGGCGCTGTTTTTGCAGGAACCCCTCTGCGGCTGCTGATGAATCACTATACCTGGCGCAGCGTAATTCTGATTTCGGCCTTATTAACTTTTGTTATCGGTGCCGGCATTTGGTTCTTTGTTAGGGATTATCCACATGAAAAAGGCTATACTGATCTTGGTAACCCCGTCACAACGGCTGATCAAAATGCGCCTCAAAGTATACTGCAGGGAGTCATTGAGGTATTAACCTATCCGAATACATGGCTTATGTGTGTAATACCGGGTGGACTTGTCGGTTGTGTACTGACATTTTCCGGTCTTTGGGGAGTTCCTTTCCTTACAACCCATCACGGGCTGTCGCCGCCCATGGCAGCGGCTATGACTTCCACCCTGCTGGTGGCGTGGGCCGTCGGCGGACCGATTTTCGGTTGGTTTTCAGATCGCTGGGGAAAGCGCAAACCGCTTTATCTAATCGGAAGCGCCGTATCTATTGCCGGATGGGGTGCGATTGTCTTTATTACGCACATTTCAGTTTATGGGCTGGTTGGCGTGCTTTTGCTGACCGGTTTCAGCTCCGGCTGCATTATCATCAGCTTTGCGTTTGCTAAAGAATCAGTTCCCGCTTATTTATCGGGAACGGTTTCCGGTGTCGTCAATATGGGGGTCATGACGGGGCCTATGTTGCTACAGCCTGCAGTAGGCTGGATTCTGGATCTAAAATGGCAAGGAGAAGTTATAAAGGGTATCAGACTTTACACTCTGGATGCTTACCAGACCGGCTTTTCCCTGATGATTGTCTGGGCCGTGCTATCATTCTTATTACTTTTTTTTACTCGCGAAACCTACTGCCGGCAGATAGTCTAACCCTAATTGAGCGAAACGCTCGATGTCCTTTGTTCGTTGTCAGTTGTCCGTAGCTAATTTAGAGGAATTAAAGCCTTGATTTCTATGCCGGTTACTGATCACTGATCACTGATTACTGACCCCTGACCCCTGACCCCTGACCTCTGACCCCGACTGCGAAGCAGGCTGGTCAATCCCGGGTTAACTGGCGATATTTGATCCTGTGAGGGCGGTCGGCCGCATCGCCCAGCCGCTTTTTGCGGTCAGCCTCGTACTCCGAATAATTCCCCTGGAACCATACCGTACGGCTGTCTCCTTCAAACGCCAGGATATGCGTGGCGATGCGGTCGAGGAACCAGCGGTCGTGGCTGATCACCACCGCGCATCCGGCGAAATTTTCCAGAGCCTCCTCTAAGGCTCTCAGGGTGTTTACGTCGAGGTCGTTGGTCGGCTCGTCCAGCAGAATGACATTGGCACCTTGCTTGAGCATGCAGGCCAGGTGTACACGGTTGCGTTCGCCCCCCGAGAGCATGTCGACTTTTTTTTGCTGGTCGGCACCGGTAAAATTGAAGCGGGCCACGTACGCACGGGATTTGACCGATACGCCGCCAAGTTGGATCACATCTTCATTGTTTGAAATCACTTCCCAAATCGTTTTTTGCGGATCAAGACTTTCCCGGCTCTGATCCACATAAGCCAGGTGGACAGTTTGGCCGATACGGATACTGCCCGTATCCGGTGTCTCCTGGTCGGTTATCATTTTAAACAGAGTCGATTTTCCGGCTCCGTTGGGGCCCACCACGCCGACGATGCCGCCCGGTGGCAGAAAAAATGACATGTTCTCGACCAGCAGCCGGTCGCCGTAGCCCTTGGATACATTTTCAGCTTCAACCACCAGCTTGCCCAGACGCGGCCCCGGCGGCATATAGATTTCAAGCTCTTGCGCTATTTTTGTGTTTTCCCGGGAAAGCAGTTGATCATAGGCGCTGATGCGGGCTTTGGATTTAGTCTGCCGGGCCTTGGGGGACATTTTGATCCATTCCAGCTCCCGCTGAAGCGTTTTTTGGCGATGGCCTTCAGCCTTTTCTTCATGTCTTAAGCGCTCCTGCTTCTGTTCGAGCCAGGAAGAGTAATTGCCCTTCCAGGGAATGCCGTGGCCCCGATCAAGTTCCAGAATCCAGCCGGCGACGTTATCAAGAAAATAGCGATCATGGGTAACCGCGATAACGGTCCCCTGGTACTGGTGCAGATGATGTTCCAGCCAGGCCACGGTTTCGGCATCCAGGTGGTTGGTGGGCTCGTCCAAAAGCAGAATGTCCGGCTTTTGCAGCAAAAGCCGGCAAAGGGCCACCCGGCGTTTTTCGCCTCCGGAAAGAATCTTCACAGGCATCGCACCTTCCGGGCAGCGCAGGGCATCCATGGCCATCTCCAGTCGGGAGTCCAGGTCCCATGCATCGGCTGCATCCAGTTTCTCCTGAATTGTTCCCTGGCGCTCGATCAGCCGATCCATCTGTTCGTCGGACATGGGTTCGGCGAATTTTTCGTTGATCCGGTTGAATTCATTCATAATGTCAATGGTGGCCTGTACCGCTTCCTCAACGGTTTCCCTGACCGTTTTGGAGTCGTCCAGGGCAGGCTCCTGCTCCAGAAAACCTACAGTGTATCCCGGAGTTAGACTTAAATGGCCGTTAAATTCCGTGTCCACACCCGCCATGATTCGTAAAAGAGAGCTTTTGCCCGAGCCGTTCAGCCCCAGAACGCCAATTTTGGCGCCGTAGAAATACGACAGCGATATGTCCTTAATGACCGGTTTTTTATCGTAATACTTGCTCACCTGGTTCATCGAGCAGATGATTTTGTTTGGCTGATTACTCATTAAAGGTCCTCTTGCGGGTTACGGGTTGCGAGTTATTTTGGTTGCTCGTTGCTGGTTGCTGATTACTGGATTTTAAAATGAAGTTATCCTTATTTTATCAAGCATCAAGTATCAAGTATCAAGTATCCGGCATCCAGGAGAACTTA
>JABMQM010000386.1 GCA_013203195.1 Desulfobacteraceae bacterium
GCCTTAAACGGCGGAATCAAAGGTGCTGGCATCAGCCGCCGGGAACTCGATAAAAAAAAGCAATCCATGCTGGAACAACTCGCTGACCCGAATAGTTCATGAAAAATAGGAGGTGTTTTGAAAAAACGAAAGAAGGCTTTAAATCCCTCTGATCGATCTTTTGAAGTAGGTATTGTTATGGGTAGTGATTCCGACCTTGAGGTTATGGAAGAAGCTGCATCGATCTTGAAAAAGTTGGGCGTTCCTTTTGAAATGACGGTGGCATCAGCGCACAGAAGCCCCCAGCGAGCCGCTGAATACGCCTCTACGGCAAGCAAACGAGGCCTGAAAGTTATCGTCGCCGGGGCCGGACACGCAGCTCATCTGGCAGGAGCCATGGCAGCATACACATCGCTTCCGGTCATCGGTGTTCCCATAGATTCTTCCTGCCTTCAGGGACTTGATGCGCTGCTTTCGACGGTTCAGATGCCTCCGGGTGTTCCGGTCGCCACTGTATCCATTGGGAAATCCGGCGCACGCAATGCCGGTATCCTGGCAGCCCAGATACTTGCCCTTTCAGATTCCAAACTTGCAAGCCGACTGGAAGCATTTAAAAAGGAGCTTGCGGAACACGTTGAGCTGAAGGCACAAAAACTGAAAACTTAATTGAGTGTTAAACTTGAGCAAGATTATTGAAATAAACCCTCTAAACCCCCAGCCGGATTTAATCAGCGAGGCTGCACGGGTTATAAAGAACGGCGGGATTGTCTTGTTTCCCACCCGCTACCTTTACGGGCTGGGGGCCGACGCTCTAAACTCTGAAGCGGTTGACCGGGTCTTTGCAATCAAGCAGCGGCCTTCTAACAAACCGCTCTCCGTGCTGATAAACCACCAGAATGATCTGTCCTGGCTGGTGCGCAATGTGCCGCAAGCCGCCGTGAAAATAATGGAAAGTTTCTGGCCGGGCGATATCACAATTGTTTTTGAGGCCAATGCAACCTTACCACGAAATTTAACCGCCGGCAGCGGTAAAATAGGCGTCCGTCTGCCGCAACATCCGGTAGCCGTTGCCTTGACCAATGCGGTTCAAGTCCCCATAACCGCCACAAGCGCCAACCTTACCGGCCGCGGCGGGTGCTCACGAGTTACCGATCTGGACCCTCTGGTTGCCGACAAGCTGGATCTTATGCTTGACGCCGGGCCGCTTGAAGGCGGCACCGGCTCAACCGTCATCGATGTTACCGTCGATGTGCCCAAAATTTTAAGAGAAGGTGCTGTCCCTGCAAAAGACATATTTGCAATCCTCGACTAACCCGAATTTCTTATATGATTGCAGCTATACACGTATAAACACCGATCATTTTTTCTGCCGAATAGGTAAGACAATAGGAACGAAGAATCATGCCAAATTTTGGATAGGCGGTATTTTTTGTTTAGACAAAATCTTTGACAAATTTGTGAAATTCATATATTTTTAATTAAACAACTCTAAAGGAAAGCCATCATGCCTGAACTTCTTATAAACATCAAGATTGAATCTCTGGAAGAAGGAGGCTATCTCGCCACGAGCAAGGATCTTCCGGATTTGCTGGCCCAGGGCAGGACTGTTGCAGAGACAATGGAGATAGCTCAGGACGTGGCGCGCAAACTAGTGGAATCATACCTTGAACATGGAGATGCACTTCCCGAAGCCTTAAAAGCAGCAAGGGTCGATAATGTTGCCATTGAAGCCAAGATTCCCGTTTCGATCGCCGCATGACAAGACTGCCAAGCCTAACACCTATTCAGGTAATCCGTAAACTCAAAACCGCAGGATTTGTTTTTGATCGCCAGGCAAAGGGCAGTCACGAGATCTGGTATAATCCCGAAACCAAAAAAAGAACAGTGATCCCTAACCATCCAGGAAAAGATATACCTAAAAAAACATTAAGATCCATCATTTCGCAATCCGGCTTATCCGTAAACGACTTTCTAAAGATATAGCTCTCCATCTTCACACTATTACTAATACCTCAATGTAATTGTTCACAGCCGCGATGATGAATTTTATTCGGCCATGTAAGGGGAGAACGCCTGAATACGGCGCTCATGAGCGGTCTGAGAGAGTATTGTTTAGATTGTTAAAGAAGTGTTTTGAGAAGTAATTAGGAGGTTGTATAATGTATCAGAAAACCATTTTTTACCAAATCTATTGATTGCTGTAAGTCCTTAACCAATAAGGGTTTAGGAGAAAAGGTCTGAGTCATGGTAGTTGGGTTTGGATTACTGGTGGGTTCTGTGTTGAGGATAGTTCTATTGGGGTTTGGGATATAGGATTGTGTTGATGAGATTGTGTATTTTTTTTTAACCTGCCGGCATCCAAATGTTTCAAGATTTGGCGACCTAACCTTGATTTAATGGGGGGATTTTATAATAAAATGGATGCTGGTAATTGACATCAGTGGGTAATGCTTGGTAAGGTGGCGATTACCAAAAGAAATTTTCAATATAATCAAGATGAATGTGAGCATTGAGGAAATCGTGAATTAAAGTCGGTTTGGGTTGAATCGGGATTTTGCAATACAGAATAAATTTTTGATAACACGCTTTCAAAAAGCGAGTTCTTATCAACTCAACTCAACAAAAAGGAAGGTGCATATGATAGAGAGAAGGTGTTGGGGAAGAGTAAAAGCCTCGGATAATGAGTTAAGGTGCCAGGTAACAGAGCCTCAGGAATTGGCATTTCCTCTGTCATGCTTAGTGGATAATATAAATCCCGGAGGGCTTGCTTTTCTTAGCGATAAAGTATTGCCTAAAAACTTAGAATTACACTTATTAATCAAATTTCCTTTTACTAACTATGTCGATGCCGGCACAGTCTGGGGCAGAATAGCTTATTGCATAAAAATTCATGATAAAGAAAAATATGTTGTGGGTGTTGCATTTATAAAAAAGCGTAAAATCAAATAAGTTTATTTCCCTATGAATTCCACAAAATTATTACATTTATTTCACAATCTTTGATGTCGAACTTCTTGACCGTCGAGCTAACTGTCTGAAATTTAAAGAAGCAGGTTGGGATATAGGGATCGGCATGATTCTTGAGCGATAGAATGGTTCAAAAAGTTCCCCGGAACTATTTTACCCCATTCTTTAAGATTGCGAAGACGGCTGCTGCTGGAAATGAGGATTCCAAACGTTTGGAATCCATTGTCGGTCTACCATAAGCATGACCGTTGTTTGGCATTAGTGCTAATGCTTGACAATGTTGCGATTACATTGATGATATCGCAGCCGCAAAGAGGGACTATCAGCTTATGAGC
>JABMQM010000387.1 GCA_013203195.1 Desulfobacteraceae bacterium
CCTGCAAGAAGCTTGATGGAGCGTAGCGGGAATCCCGCTCAGCGGGGCTGCAGGGAATCTTCAATAATTTAAGAATTATTAAAATGTTATTTGGAAATAAACACGTTATTATCATTCTCGGTTTTGTTTACGCTCAATTAGGGTCAAAAAAAGCATGAACGACAATACATTCACATCCGAAATCGCCCGGGAGCAGAACATAAGCGACCATCACGTTCAGGCGGTCGCCGACCTTCTGACCGCAGGGGCCACCATCCCGTTTATTGCCCGTTACCGCAAAGAAGCCACCGGCAGCCTGGACGAAGTCGTTGTTACCGCCATCCGGGACCGGCTCAACCAGCTTCGAGAAATCAAAGACCGCAAAAAAGCGATCCTCAACTCCCTTGAAAAGCACGGCCATCTGACGGACGAGCTTTCCGCAAGGGTTCTGGCCGCCGAAACCATGGCAATATTAGAGGACATCTATCTGCCGTATCGGCCCAAGCGGCGCACAAAGGCGGTTATGGCCAGGGAAAAAGGGCTCGAACCCCTGGCGCTGGCGATCCTGGAGCAGGACGGCATGGATCCGGTCGAAGCGGCGGCGGCGTTCATCGATCCTGAAAAGGGGGTCGAGTCAATCGAAGATGCCCTGGCCGGAGCCAGGGACATCATTGCCGAAATCGTCAACGAGCACGACCAGGCCCGGGCCGGGCTGCGGAACCTCTTTTTAACCAAAGCCACGGTTGAAAGCCGCATGGCCGCCAGCATGGAGGAAAAAGGCGCCAAGTTCAGAGACTACTTTGAGTGGAAAGAGCCGCTCTCCACTATTCCCTCTCACCGGATGCTGGCCATCCGGCGCGGCGAAAAAGAAGACGTCCTAAAACTCGACATACTGCCCGATGAAGCCGAAGCAATCGCACTGCTCGAAAACCTGTTCGTCAAAGGACAAGGGGCGGATTCCGACCAGGTGAAGCCGGCAATAACGGACTGCTACAAGCGCCTGCTTTCGCGTTCTATGGAAACCGAAGCCCGGCTGCACGCCAAGCAGCGCGCCGACGCCAAAGCCATCAGAGTGTTCGCTGAAAACCTGCGCCAGCTTTTGCTTACCCCGCCGCTGGGAGCCAAGCGCGTGATGGGGATAGACCCGGGATTCAGAACCGGGTGCAAGCTCGTCTGTCTGGACCGCCAGGGAAAACTGCTGCATTACGACACGATTTTTCCGCACATGTCCGATAAAAAAGCCCTGGAAGAATCCGTGAAAATAAAATCTCTGTGCCTGCGTTTTGACATCGAAGCCATTGCCGTCGGCAACGGCACGGCCGGCAGGGAAACCGAAGCCTTTGCCAAAGCAGTCCCGTTTTCAAACCCGGTGCCGGTGATCATGGTCAATGAGAGCGGGGCGTCGATCTATTCCGCTTCCGAGGCCGCCCGGCAAGAGTTCCCGGATCATGATCTGACGGTGCGCGGGTCCGTGTCAATCGCCAGGCGCCTGATGGATCCTTTGGCGGAACTCGTCAAAATCGATCCCAAATCGATCGGCGTGGGCCAGTATCAGCACGATGTGGATCAGGCCGCCCTGAAACAGGCCTTGGACGACGTTGTGATGAGCTGCGTCAACGGTGTCGGTGTGGATCTGAACCGGGCCAGTCTCCAGCTTTTGACCTATGTTTCCGGGCTCAACGCCGGCATCGCCAACAACATTGTCGCCCATCGCGAGGCCAACGGGCCCTTTACGTCCAGAAAGCTGCTGCTGGACGTGCCGCGCCTGGGTCCCAAAGCCTTTGAACAGTCGGCCGGGTTTTTGAGGATCCCGGACGCTGAAAACCCCCTGGACGCCGGCGCGGTGCACCCGGAAAGTTATCACATTGTCGACGCCATGGCCAAAGACCTGGGGGCCACGGTCTCTGACCTGATGAAAAAACCCGAGATCCGCAGTCAAATAGATGTCTCACGATATGTGACGGAATCCGTCGGAATCCCCACCTTAAAAGACATCCTCGATGAACTGGCCAAACCGGGACGCGACCCCCGGGATAAATTTGAAGAGTTCTCGTTTGCCGACGGCATTGAAAAGATCGAAGACTTAAGGCCGCAGATGAAACTGCCCGGAATCGTGACCAATGTCACCGCATTCGGCGCTTTTGTGGACATCGGCATCCATCAGGACGGCCTGGTTCACATCAGCCAGATGTCCGACCGCTTCGTGAAAGACCCGTCTGACATCGTCAAGGTTCATCAGAAGGTGTCGGTGACCGTAATAGCCGTCGATCTTGCCAGAAACCGGATTTCCCTGTCAATGAAATCAAGCGGCGGCCGTTCGGATCCTGATGTGAAAACATCGGGGATGGAAAAAAATCTTCGTCGCGGCCCGCAACCAAAAAAGAAGAAAGACCCACAACCGTCGCTTAACGGTCCCATGGCAGAGGCATTAATAAAAAGCGGCCTGAAATAGATCCTTTTGAACGCCGAACCCGGGTTGTTAGACAGGATTAACAGAATTGACTGGATTTTTAATCTTTAGCCGTTTCCTGCCTGTCCCGCTGAAAGCGGAGATGAAACGCCTAAAACATCATCGCCTTCGGCGAATATGTAATACCTTAAAACCACGGTCACTTATGTGCTTCGAGCTTAATAATTTAATTTCCACCGGTAGGTGGATTAGTCTTTCATAATTTCTTCCGCATGTCCCGCAAAGAGGGAGAAACTGTGAAAATTATAAGTAAATCCTGAAGATCCTGTAAATCCTGTCTAAATAAAAAAGGATAAAACCATGACCTGGATAATAAAAGCATGCAAAAATTTGACGCTGGTTCTCGTTTTATTCGCCTTTTTGGCCATTGCGAGCTGTGATGGGACTGACACGCGCGAACAGGTGGATGACACGGTGAAGGAACTCACCGGAAAGAAGAAGCTTGATCAAATGGACCAGATGAAAAAAGATATCAATAAAGCCACGCAACAACAGGCGGAACGCTTTAAAAAGTCAAAGGAAAGTGCTGGAGAAAAATAGAAACTTATATTTTGAGTGGCGTCCAGGAGGTCCGTTTATGTTTCACTACAACAGATAGCGTTTAATCTAATAATATGGGGGTTTTATGCCGGGGATTTTTGAAGTATATGTTAAAACACATTTTTCTGCCGCCCATGCCCTCAAAGGATACCCTGGCGATTGTGCACGGCTACATGGGCACAACTGGATTATTGAGGCATTCGTCAGGTGTAAAGAATTGGACGATATTGGCATTGGCATCGATTTTAGAGATATAAAGCAATCGGTCAAGGATGTTCTTCAAGGCTTGGATCACTTCAATTTAAATGAACTCCCAGCTTTTCAGAACGAAAATCCTACATCTGAAAATATTGCCAAATTTATCTATAAAGAACTTGCTAAGAAGTTGAATTCTGAAGTTGTGAATGTTTCCAAGGTGAAGGTTTCAGAGACCCCGGGGGCCGGGGCATTTTATTGGGAGGAATAGGTCTTCCTAAACAAAATTTTCCGCCGTGATATAATTAAACGAAAAACAGTAAAAAACAAAAAAAATACGACAAAAGCATTAAAAGGACGAAAAAGACTAAAATGAAATTATTATATCAGCATAGTAGAAAGTTATTTATATATTCAGGGATGTCCCGGAAGTCTCATTGACAGACGTTTTCCTCATCCAGCCGCCCATCAGGGACTTTTATCTGACCGCTAAAAGAACCGTGCCCTACGGGCTGACGTGTATTGCCGCAGCCCTTTTGAAAGCGGGCTTTACGGTAAACATCTTCGACGCACTGGCCACTTCCAGATCCCGCAACATCGATTTGCCGGCTGAAATACATTTTGTTCGCAAATACTACCCCCGGCCGGATCGATCCCCTTTCGGGCTCTTTCATCAGTATCGCCACTTTGGATACGCCTTCGAGCACATCGCCCGGGCCGCCAAAGACTCCGGCGCGTTTCTGGTGGGGATCTCGGCCCTGTTCACACCCTATTTCCAGGAAGCGCTCAAGGTGGCCGAGGCGGTTAAACGCTATCACCCCACGTGCAAAATCGTGGTCGGCGGGCACCATCCCACGGCTCTGCCGTTGAGCGCCATGGAGCACCCGGCCATAGATTTTGTTCTCCTGGGAGAAGGCGAAGTGTCCATGCCCCTGCTTGCCAAAGCGCTTAAGGCCGGCAC
>JABMQM010000037.1 GCA_013203195.1 Desulfobacteraceae bacterium
ACCGCAGGGGCCTTATCGGTTTCCGGTTCCGCTTCTGCCGCCAGTCGAGTTTTTTGGGCTTCTGCCTCGGCCAATTCCGCCCTGACCTGTTCGATATCCACGTCTTCAGCCAGCAGAATCGTCATGTATTTTAACACCCGATCGTCTATCCGGCAAAACCGTTCCATTTCATCGACAAGCGTTCCGATTCCGGCGTAGTCCAGCCTTAAGTAATACCCCCGTGGTTTTTTCTTGATTTCATATGCAAGTTTTTTGGTCCCCCATGGATCTTGCTGGATCAGGAGCCCGTCATGTTGGGTAATCAGTTCTTCAAATCTTTCAATCAGCGGAGCCCGTTCTTCCTCTGAAAGATCTGGATCGATGATAATAATTGTTTCGTACCGCCTCATCTGACCTCCTTGTGGCTGTAAAGCCCTGATCGTAGACCAGAGCAAGGAAAAAGGTTTCTATGAATTAAAATAAATTTTGAAAGTAACACCTTTGTATAATATATGCAATATGAATTTTATATTGTTCGACCGGTGATCTTCGCAGTACCGTTCCCTTTTCGTTGGGTTTACGATGGCGTCGTCATCTTAAAAAAAAGGGTTAGCCCGGCCTCAAAGCTAACCCAAATTGATTTGGTGGGCCGTGAAGGAATCGAACCTTCAACCTCCTGATTAAGAGTCAGTTGCTCTGCCTAGTTGAGCTAACGGCCCAATGGGTAACAATTTCAATTACAAGATTAGTCTGATAACAACTTAATTTCGGGTTGTCAATTTATTTTCGAAACTATAACTTCAATTAGACGGCAACGCTCAACTGAAAGTTATTTATTACATATTATTGGTTACTTGAAGCCTGGTGCTGATCAACTTCGCCAGGGCGGACGCTGCTTTTTCTGCTTTCGCTTTTTCAAACGTTTTGTATCATTTTGCCAGGGATTTCCTACATTTTGCTTTTTGCGATCAGAGGCTTTGGGATGATCTTTTTTATCTTTAAGGTCCATTATAAAACTGCCGCTTAGTTTTTGTGATTTGCGTTCTTTGGGTGCGTCATGTTTGGTTACGGTCTCTTTTTGTTTTGGTAAAGGTGGTCCTGTAAAACAGCCTTTACGGATTGATTCGGCCAAAAAAAGAGTTTCACCGGCTCTGTAAAACACAATTTTTTCTGTAGCCGGTTTGCGGGTATGCACGGTAAGCAGGACCGGCATCGGATCGATCCGCTTTCCCATCCTTTCGGCAAGATCGCGGCGGGAGGAAAGGACTACCTGGGAGTAAGCAGTCGGAAAGATACCTTTTTCGAGAACAACCGGATAGGCTCTTCTCCTAACGCAGGTATAAAGGAGCTTGGGAAGGTTTTGCGCCGGAGAGTGCTGCAACAGTTTATCCCGGTATTTTGCGCGGATGGAATTATCTTTAATTTCAATCGGTGGGTCCGGCAAAGTGATAATAAGCTCTTCTAAATGAGATCTACGTACATACTTAAAGTCTTCTCCCTCGTGGATTGCTTTTAAAAATTCTTTTATCTTGATAAATCCATGCGGGTCCAAAACCAGTCCGAACTCTTCAGGCCTGTGCCCCAGAGCATAAGCAATGAACTTAGTCAGCTGTTTGAGAGCTTTTTGTTTTTTCATGTATAATATGAAAACCTTGCTTGACCTGGTAAATTGTGTCTGATAATTTCATTGGAATCATCATAAATTGTCAACGATTATTTAAACCTAATTTTTTCCACGATTGACATTTTACCATTAAAAGAAATAGGAAACAAGTACTTGACAACCTTTGGAAGGAAAGGATGCAGAAACGATGAAGCGTGAAAATTCTAACAAACTTTTTGAACAAGCTTTGGAAATAATTCCCGGTGGTGTTAACAGTCCGGTGCGGGCATGCCGATCGGTGGGCACGAAGCCGATTTTTATAAAGCGTGCCGAAGGATGCATGGTTTATGATGAAGACGACAACCGTTTTATTGACTATGTCGGTTCATGGGGTCCCATGATTCTTGGACACAGCCACCCTGCGGTGACAGAAGCAATAGCGACTGTTTTAAAGAGAGGTACCAGTTTTGGAGCACCTACGGATCTTGAAATAACGCTTGCCGAGATGGTTATAGATGCCGTTCCTTCCATTGAAATGGTTCGCATGGTAAATTCCGGAACAGAAGCAACCATGAGTGCCATACGACTTGCCCGCGGCTTTACCGGCCGGGACACCATCATTAAATTTGACGGATGCTATCATGGTCATGCCGATTCCTTGCTTGTGGCGGCAGGTTCGGGCGTTGCCACATTGAGTATTCCCGGAAGCTCTGGTGTTCCTCAATCCTTTGTAGATCATACCCTTTCGCTTCCGTATAATGACGTCGAGTGCGTCAGAGAGGTAATGGACAAGCAGGGCGAAAAGATTGCATGTATCATAGTAGAACCTGTTGCCGGTAATATGGGGCTGGTAGCGCCGGCGGACGGTTTCCTGGAAACGTTAAGAGACCTGACCGATCAATACGGCAGTATACTGATATTTGACGAGGTGATGACCGGTTTCAGGCTGGCACTCGGCGGCGCCCAATCTCTGTACGGAATTTATCCGGATGTGACCTGCCTTGGCAAAATCATCGGTGGTGGTTTGCCGGTGGGGGCTTATGGCGGCAAGCGTGAAATCATGGAATACATGGCGCCGCAGGGGCCGGTATATCAGGCCGGGACCTTATCAGGCAACCCCTTAGCCATGGCCGCAGGTATTGCCACCCTGGGACAGCTTGAAGATCCCGGTTTTTATGATACTTTGGATGAAAAAGCAGGTCGACTGGCCGCCAGCCTTGAAAAAGTTATAGAAAATACAGACATCAACGCGGTAGTTGACAGGGTAGGGTCAATGTTGGGTCTGTTTTTCACCGACATTGCCGTTAACAATTTTGAAGATGCCAAAACCAGTGACCTTGAAATGTTTTCCGCCTATTACAAAGGTATGCTCCAAGAAGGCGTTTACCTGGCACCTTCCCAGTTTGAAGTTTTTTTTGTATCAGCGGCGCATAATGTGGATCATATTGATGCTACTGTCAGGGCTGCGGAAAAGGTGCTGGAGGGGTTAAAAAAGTAAAAGGAGAGTGTTATGGTCAATTCCGGGGATACGCAGCATATTGCAGGATCAGGAAGTGAAAATGTCATCAGACAAATCAAGAATACGTTCGAGAATATGCCCCACGACATCGACATCTATATGTTTGCAAGCAGGGCAGGCGATGATGTTTTTATTAAGGCCAATCGGCAGATCATTAGAGCTTTTCGGGAACTGACTTCAAGAATAACTTTCCGGGAATATGATTTGGAACATGATCTGGCCCGCAAATGGAATGCAGACACTTCACCCACACTGATGATTGCTCCGGAGCGGTATTCCATCCGATGGCTCGGGGCGCCCATGGGCGAAGAAGGTCGCACTTTTTTAGAGACCCTGCTGCTTGTTGGTATGGGGCAAAGCAACCTGAGCGAGCAAGCCCTTAAAGTCATAAAAAAAATAGACACTCACAGAAACATTAAGGTTTTTGTAAGCCCTACCTGTCCCTATTGTCCCCAGCAGGCCGTTAATGCCGTGAAGGCTGCCATTGAATTGCCGGAACTGATCTCCTTAGAGATCATTGACATCCAGTGCAACCCTGAAATAGCGCAGCAATATTCCGCACACAGTGTGCCTCAGGCGTTTGCCAATGATGTTTTGATAGGAATGGGGGCGCAGTCCGAGGAAGTCTTTGCCGCTTCCCTTGAGAAGATGGAGCCTCAAACCGTATTTATTCCGGAGAGCGATGCCGAACTTATTGAAACCGACGTTGTCATCGTGGGAGGAGGGCCGGCCGGTTTGACGGCCGGCATTTATGCGGTTCGCAGCGGAATGAAGGCGGCTGTAATTGAGCGGGGAGTGCTGGGAGGACAGGTCGCCACAACACCGGTTGTTGAAAACTATCCCGGTTTTACTCAGGTCGGCGGCAAAACTCTGGTTGATATCATGGTCAGCCATGCCCTGGAGTATGTTCAGATCTTTCAGGGTGAAGAAGTTGTGGATATTCAACCCGGTGATACCATAGAAGTTTTGACCAGCCGGCGAAGGTTTCAGACAAAGAGCGTCCTGCTGGCAACCGGTGCCAGCCATACACATTTAGGAGTTCCGGGGGAGTCCCGGCTTGCGGGAAGGGGCCTGAGCTACTGCAGCACCTGTGACGGGCCGTTGTTTAAAGGAAAAAAAGTCGTGATGGTGGGTGGGGGAAACAGCGCCGTTACAGAAACCCTCCATCTTCATCATATGGGTGTAGATGTAACCATGATACACCGGCGGGACTCTCTGAGAGCGCAAGACTTTCTGGTAAAGAATTTAATGCAGAACGACATACCAATTCTCTGGAATACGGAAGTAAAGGAGATTAGAGGGGAGGAGAGGGTTCAGGAACTTCTTCTCTATAACAATAAAACCGATGAAGAATCGATATTTGAAACTAGTGGTGTTTTTGTGGCTATCGGCTACATGCCGGAGGTAAAGCTGGCCCAAAAGATCGGGGTGGAATTAACTGCCGAAGGTTACATAAAACGTGATTCAAAACATCGTACCAATATCCCCGGTATATATTCCGCCGGAGATGTGGAAGGCGGTTACAAACAGATTGTCACCGCTGCAGGCCAGGGGTCTGAAGCTGCATTGTCCATTTTTGAGGATTTGATCAATCCGTACTGGCTAAGGGGAGCAAAATAAGTAATTAGCAAAGCTTAACCTCAGACCGATAAGTTGATAAGATACCAAATACATTAATAAAGACAAACTGATGCTGGTTACCAGATGCTGGATACTGGCCAGATGAAAAGACAATCCATTGGTCATCAAGCATCCAGTATCCAGTATCTGCATCAACTTTGGGTAGAAGTGCAATAGGTAGGTTTTACATAACGGTGTGGCCGGTTTCCGGTTTATGATTGCTTTTCCGGCGGTAAACATGTTTGTTTTAAGACCTTGACAGCCCAGATACGTTGAAAAAAATGAAAGCTTGCCAAAAACAGTGCGCCGCCCATGGCCGTATAGAGAACCGCCAGATAGTGTTTGGGAATTGATGAGTGGCGCAAAGTGATGCCGAGCACGATCATCACAACGATGATTAGATAGGCATACCAGGCCTGAAAGGCGAAAAAGCAGCTTTTGTCCGACATAAGGCAGAGCCGGTCGATATTTTTTAGGGCGATTTTAGAAAACTTATAGCGATAGACTATTATCGAAAATATGATTCCCAGCATCCCCATGGGTACCGCCCGCTGCAACGGAATGGCCGACAACCAGATATAGGCCAGGCGGCAAAGCATCACACCCACGATGCTCCACATTAAGCCGGCCAGCGCAATCAGAAAATATTTGGAAACAGCGGGTTTTAATTCAGCAAGTACCATCTTTCCTCTTTTCGAAAACGACCGTAAATATGTTCTGTCTAACATGAACCTGCGATTAGCGTCAATTTTTAAAATTACGAATATGACACCGAAATTGGGCAAAAAGGGAAGTTTTTCAACGGTTTCAATGATGGGTCGGGGAGTTATTGCTGTAAGACCGCTCAATGGATAATC
>JABMQM010000388.1 GCA_013203195.1 Desulfobacteraceae bacterium
CATTATATACAGACCGGCCTCCTGGCCTACCAGGGCCAGCAGGTGTCCCCCGGTCTGTATCCCCTGGCCGGCTTCACCACCGATCTTTACGGTTATATCGATACTCATTTCATCCGTCCTCCCATTGTCGCCTCAATATCAAACCCAAACTGCTAATCCCGTGCGGGATTAGCAGTTCTGGGTTAAAGCTGTGCAATATTATCCCTAAGCTGCGCTATTTCAATGCCCAGGCTGACACACTGCTTGTCTAGCATGCACGATTCAGCGTCCCCGTCTTCTAAAAAAGTCTTTAGCTCCAGATGATCCTTTTTAAGATCGACCACCCAAGCTTGCTGTTCTTTGTCATAATCGACATTGACATCGATTCCGCATTCACCGATATCCGGATATAATTTTCTGATTTTTTCGCACAGTTCATTTTTATCTATCATGATTTCATCCTCCTGTCGTCTAAGTAATTAGTTCATTGAGTAAATATACTGTAATGCAGTTTAGCCCTGAGTCAAATTGATACTGTCCGGTAAAGCTTGCGGGCCTTATATGAACTGCGAACAAACGGTCCGCTGGCGACTTCAGCGAACCCCATTTCCAGTGCAATTTCACGCCACTTATCAAACTTTTCAGGAGAAACAAAACGCTGAACGGGTAGATGCTGTGGTGTCGGCTGAAGATACTGGCCCAGAGTAAGCAAGCTGCATTCGGCCTCAAGCAGATCCTGGAGCGTTCCAAGGATTTCTTCGTCAGATTCTCCCAGCCCTAACATAAGGCCGGACTTGGTGTAAATTGTGGGATCGCATGATGTTACATGTCTTAAAATGTCAAGGGAGCGACGGTATTTCGCCTCCGGCCTGACAGTAGCATAAAGACGCGGAACCGTTTCCAGATTGTGGCTCACAGCATCGGGACGAACTTCAATAATTGTCCTAACAGCCTCAATATCTCCTTGAAAATCAGGAACCAAAACCTCGACTAAAACATCCGCATCTCTCTTTTTAATCTCATATACAGACCGGGCAAAAAATTCGGCACCGCCGTCTGCAAGATCATCGCGGGTGACAGACGTAATGACCACATAGCGAAGCTGCAGAGTCTCCACGGCCTCGGCCACTCTGATTGGTTCACTCGGATCCGGGGGACTTGCCGGCCCGTGGGCAACGGCACAAAACCGGCAGTTGCGGGTGCAGCGGTCCCCCATGATCAAAAAGGTCGCCGTCTTGCGGGAAAAACACTCCCACAGATTGGGGCAGTTAGCTTCCTGGCAGACAGTGTGAAGCCGGCTCTTTTTAAGAAGAGCTCGGACATTTTCATAATCCGCTTCTCTCGGAAGCCTCTTTTTCAGCCAAGTTGGTTTGTTCATTTGAAGTTATAAAATTCTTTAGTTCCGGCAGGGTTGTCGATATAAGTTTGACCCCAAAATAGGACTCCAGGTGACGTTTGATCGCCCCCCGCACCTGATTTATGGAAACGTTGTGTGAAAGTTCCCGTTGCATGGATGTTACGCCGATATCTTTAAAGCCGCATGGATGTATCCAGCCAAAGGGGTTGAGCGCAAGATTGACGTTTAATGCAAAGCCATGATAGCAGACTCCCTGCCGCACAGCAATGCCGATACTGCCGATTTTGCTGTTTCCGATCCAGATTCCACGGTTTGCAGGATTGCTATCAGCCGGTATCCCCCAACCTGCAAGCACCCGGAGCATAATTTCCTCAAGGCTCGCCACATAATCGGACACTTGCATACCGGCTGCTTGCAGATCAATGATAGGATAAACCACCAGTTGGCCGGGTCCGTGAAACGTAATGTTTCCACCCCTGTCGGTCTGAATGATCGCAATGTTCAATTTTTCTAAAAACGTTCTGGATACTTTCAGATTTACCAGGCCTCCTCGGCGGCCCATTGTGAATACAGGAGGGTGTTCCAGCAGCAAGACAATATCACGGTTAATGATTTCGATGCGTCTGGCATCAACAAGCTGTCGTTGCAACTCCAGGATTTGCAGGTAATCAACTACAGGAAGTTCCGCACAGAGCCATTTATTGCCGGCCGTATCGGTCATCATATCAGTTCTCTTTTTAGACGTTAATCTCGTATCTACTTGAACTTCATGTACACAACAGAGGTATTTTTGCAAGTTTTATGTGTTCGGAAAATCTTGATATATTATAAAAAATTACTTGTGGTTAAGGTCAAGCAAAACTTTTAAATATTGACATCGCGGCCTTCGTTCAACTAAATTTAAAAAATCATTTCTAAACAAATATTTCACTTTATATTAGCCGCGCCTTCCTTTTGTTTATAATTTTAAAGGTCTTTTGTGGAACAGCTAGTACACTTTGATAATGACCATGGTGAAAAACTCACCGGGACGCTCCATTTGCCGGACGCACCCAACGGGTGCGGCATCGTCTTCGGGCACTGCTTCACCTGCAGCCGGCACACCACCATCCTGCGCCGGATCTGCAGCGACCTGACCCTGGAAGGTTTTATGGCCTTGCGATTTGACTTTTCCGGCAACGGTCAAAGCGAGGGCGAATTTGCGAAATCGACCTATTCCAAACAGATTTCCGAAATGAAGACGGCCGCCGCTTTGCTGGAAAGAAAAGGCGCCGTCTGGATAGGTCTTGCCGGACACAGCATGGGCGCTGCAATTGCCCTGCTTACCGCCGCCCAACTGGACGTTGTCAAGGCCGTATGCGTTTTGGCAGGACGGTTGTCGGGATTGAACGCAGCCCATTTTTTAAGCCCTGATCAGCGCCAACAGCTCCAGAGCGCCGGCAGCGTCTCCTTCAGCAGCCGCGGGCGCTCGCTGGAGCTTTCAAACCGATTTTTTGCCGATGCCGGGCAATATAATCTCCCGCAAGCTGTTGCCGCTTTGAAACCGCCTTTACTGGTAGTCCACGGTGATCGCGACGAAATCATCCCCGTGCAGGAGGCTCATCAGGCACACGCCTTGAATCCCGTGGGAACAACCCTGGCCGTTATTCCGGATGCAGATCACATGTTCAGCGATGCACAGCATTGCCGGCAGATTTCCGAGCTGGTAGTGACGTGGTTCAAAAAGCAAAAAGAAAAAGAGTGACTAAAGTTTGAAGTGAACTAACCTGAGCTAAAGTTAATGTATGTACC
>JABMQM010000389.1 GCA_013203195.1 Desulfobacteraceae bacterium
GACCATACAGACCCTGATTGCCCACGGACTACTCCTTTCACTCGGCATCATCTTGAGCCGATTCATTTAATAGTTTTGTAACCGTTCAAGGGTTCAGGGCTCACCCCTAACTCGCAACCCGTAACTCGCAACCCGTAACCCGTAACCCGCATCATGCATCTTTGATTCTGCCTTGACATAGCACCCACTTTTAGCCATACTCCGGCAACATCGAGTTCCTATCTTTTATTAGCCGGTTCCAGAACCCTAACTTCAGCAAAGTCATAGAATATATTAGGAAAAGAGGATGCATCATGGCGTATAAAATCGGATTTGCAGGCACTGACGGCAGAACTCTTCTCAGCGCATTGATCACTTCAACCGCCACGAGTACAACGCATGGGGACGACTTCAAAGGTGTGGTTATCCGCGGCATGCCGGCCATGCCGCCGTTTGCATCGTTGATGCAGTGGCCGGTGGAATTTATCCCCACCGAAGATAATAGCAAAGCAGGGTATGCTGCCGCCATAATTGAAGCCCTTAAAAACGGCGCCATCGACTGCATTGTCCCCATGCCGGAGGATTTACTGCTCGAAGGACTGGTTGATGAGCTGGCAGCAGCCGGCTTTCATGACCGTATTGTCGGTTTTACTAGTGAAAATGCCTTTATTGAAGGCGACAAGATTGCCTGCAAACGGCTTTGTCGGGACTATCAAATTCCCGTGGCCGACAAATGGTACGCGGTCGATGCCAGGGATTACGCCGAGGTTTTGCAAAAATCACTGTCGCTGATCGACGCATATGGCGGTGCTGTGCTCAAATTCCCTTACAGCGCCGGCGGTAAGGGCGCACGTATCATTCTAAACGCATGGGAAGTCAAAGAGGTCTATGACACCCTGATAAAAGATTATAAAAAAAACTATAAAAAACTTTTTGGTAATAAAAGAGAATGGCCGCTTTTAATCGAATCCAGAATGTCGGGAGTTGAAATATCATTTAATATTCTGATCGACAAAAACGGCAATTTTCAAATCCTGCCCACTTCCATGGACTATCCGGAACGTTTTCCCGGCCCCGCCAGCAAGGACAATCCCATTACCGGCGGCATGGGCAGCATCTCGCCCCATCCCATGGAGACACCCGAGCTGTTTGCAATGGTGGCCGCAGATATTGTCAAGCCGTTCATCAAGGCCCTGAAAGATAAAAACGCGCTGCGGCCCTGCCTGGTCTATCCGGGTTGTTATTTGTCCTTTGACCACAACATGGCCCCGACCAGAATCAGGGTCTGTGAAATCAATATTCGCCCCCCCGAACCGGAATGGCAGCCGATTATCCGCAGAGTCAGAAACCTGGGAGCGTTGTTTAAAGCCACCATCGATGGCAACCTGAACGAGGTTGTCCCGGAAATACGATCGGAACAGATCTCTATCTGCACGGCCTTGGTTACCGGACCCGGCGGCCCTCAGGGACAAAAAGGATATCCCTGGTCCTGCACCAAGGGCGAGCCGGTCGAGATCGATTTTAATTATCTGAAGAAGAAAAATATTCAGGTGATACCCTCTGCCATGACCTATTCAGCAGAAGACAACGTGTTCAAATCAGACGGCACCCGGGTGCTCTACTGCAATGTGAACGCCGCTGTAAAAGAAGGCCAAAGCAGGGCGCAGGTGGCTGAAAAACTTCGCCGGAAAGTGCTGGCCGCCTATGAAAACAATAAAATCAGGGTAATCCCGCGTGAAAACCCTGAAGGCAACCGGCTGGATTTGCGCTCTGACATAGGGACGCATTTTAATATAACCGCAGACCTGCTCCCAACTACTTGACATAAATCCAACATCCGTATATTATCAGGTGATTATGAGATTTTTAATTATCACAATTCTGCTACCAGGAGAGAAAAGACACCATGAAGGACCCTGTCGATACAAAATTAAAAGCCGAAATTGACGAAATCATGAAAAAAGTTAAAACCGTTTTGAAAAACATTGAAATCCACGACCCAATCAAAGACCAAACAACCAACGAAAGTCAAAATTTAACAAATTGATCACTTCAGATCATATTAGCTATTGACATTTATATATATTTTAGAGTTAATATACGATATTAAACACTTTTTTTGAGGAGGCGCCATGGCTTTAACCAAGAGTGATATTGTTGCAAAGGTTCATGATCTGGGTTTTACCAAGAAAAAGTCTGTGGATATTATCGAAACTCTGCTGGAAACAATCAAAAGCACGCTGGAAAAGAGTGATGATGTCCTGATCTCTGGATTTGGAAAATTCTGTGTGAAGCAAAAGAATCAACGCAGAGGGCGAAACCCGGCTACCGGCGCCGACTTAATTTTGAAAGAAAGAAAAGTTGTGACCTTTAAATGTTCCGGCAAATTACGGAAGAAGATCGACGGTCCAGGGTAGTACCACTCCTTGTGTTTTTGCTTCACGATTAATACGAGCTAAGCCAAAGATACTCATAAGGATCCATTCGCAGCGAATGCGTGCCGCACTCTTTGCCGCTGAAAAGGTCTTTCAACCTTAAAGGAATCCCCTTCCTGTCCAGTCCAACCACAACCTGTTGTGATGAAGTATTTGTAAGGGCATATATTGTCTGTTCCTTACAATACCTTGCGATTCCAAACACCTTAGGGTCAATCTCCAATACTTCAAAAGATGCGTTGGGGTGCAAAGCCGGCTGCTTTCTCCTGACTTTAATCAGCTCAATATAGGGATAAAAGATCCTGGAACGAAACGTTCCAGGATCTTTTAATTGTGATAAAATATTATCGACCTGTAATTTTTCCCGGTTGATGGTTCTGGCTCTTTTTGTTTGCCTGACTCCCTCTTGCCAGTTCCGTGATCCCAAAATGCTGTGAATATAGGTAGCCGGCACTCCCGGCAAAGCATACTGGATCGACTGCGAGGCCAAAAATCTTTTGGTATGCAAAAGATCTGTCTTGGATGCTTGGTTGCAAAAGGCATCCACATAGGTAATATTCAGCTCATAGGGGCTCTCGGATCCGTCTGTATTTTTTTTATACGAAACCCGGCCGCCATTTGCTTTTACCGTCTGAATCAGCTTGTCGATTTCAGCCTGCGGCAATATACCTTCCAGGGGGCGGACACCAACGCCGTCATGGGATGCCGTAAAATTGAAAAAGGTGTTGCTGTCAGATGTTAAATGCAGTCCTTTAGCCCAATCAGACAGCACCGTTGCATCCTCGCTGACAAAAGTATAGAAAAGCAACGGCGGCAGCGTAAAGTTGTAAACCATTTGCGCTTCATTGCGGCCGTTTCCAAAATAGCTGATATTCTCCTGGTGGGGTACATTGGTCTCGGTAATCAAAATGACTTCCGGTGCCGCCACGTCCAATATGCTCCGAAAAAGTTTAACTATTTCGTGTGTAGAACTTAAATGGATACAGGTTGTGCCGATCTCCTTCCACAGATAGGCAATGGCGTCAAGACGTATGCTGGTGCCGCCCTGCTTTACATAAAATAGAAGGGCCTCAATCATTTTCAAAAAAACATCCAGACTTTTAAAATTAAGATCGATCTGATCGGCACTGAAAGTTGTCCACACATGCACGGTTTTGCCGGAACTTTTTTCAAATTCAGTCAGTAGCGGCAAGGATCTGGGCCTTGTGACCAGAGACAGATCAATTGCAGGATCGACTTCAATGGCAAGCTTTTCAAAGCCCGGGACCTCCTCTAAATAGTTCTGAAACCATGTGCTCTGTGCTGAAACGTGATTGAGCACAAGATCGAACATCAGCTTGAAATTTTCGCCAAGCGGTTGAAGATCATCCCAGGCTCCAAGCTCGGGATTAACGGTAAAAAAGTCCATAACGGAGAAACCGTCATCCGAAGAAAAAGGGAAAAACGGCAGGATATGGATGGTGGAAAAGACGTCTTTGAATTGTTTGCCGGCGAATTTATGCAGCGTTCTCAGAGGAACTTCTCCCTTTTGATTCAACGTATCGCCGTAAGTGATCAAAAACACATCTTTTTCAGAAAAATAGCCCTTGCCCTGCCCTGCTTTGACTGGAAATTTTTCCATTAAGGCAGCAATTCTTTCAAAAGCCAGGCTCCCTTTTTCCGAACCATATATCTTGTCCAGAATATGCCGAATCTCATCCATGCCTTTCATCGCCCAACCCCCCTAACAATAGCTTCCGATCTTTTCACAACGATAGTTTCCAATTCAGAAATGAGCAATTTTTGTCCTGATCAAGGCCGCATCCGCCGTCGCCCTTAGAAAGGGGCTATGGCGGGACAAGCAAGGGTTTTCATCCGAGGCGTACTTTAGTACGTCGAGGATGGAAACCCGCGGAGAACGCAGAGC
>JABMQM010000390.1 GCA_013203195.1 Desulfobacteraceae bacterium
CGACAGAGCGGAGGACAACGCCTTTAGTTAACGGCAACCGGGCATAAGAATCGGAGCAATCATCAGCAAGATATAAATAACATCTAACAACGGCTTGAATTTGGGCGGAGGCAGAGGAAATCTTTAAAAAGGGGTTGATTCAGGATGTGAGACTGGCCAGATATGCCAACTGTTATTCATTCCGAAAACAAGAAAACGGGGAGGCTTTATGTTATAATACTAATGCCTCCCCGTTCCAACTAAGGGGCTCTAAAAAAGGGTTATTTCTTTTTTTTTGCAGGTGCTTTCTTTTTTGCAGTCGTTTTTTTCTTTGCAGTTGCCATGGCATCCTCCCTTAATGGTCAAAACATTAGGAACATTACCTAACCCCTCAGTTTGGGAAATTATATTGCCTAAAATCATATATCTTGTGCTACGATTGTGATTAATCTACAATATGCAGTATGTTAAGCTTCTTATCCGTTGATTATTAAAAATTTTTGATAATTTGGATGCGGTTCCGATTAGAAATATTAAGCACCAATTATTAAATAGGTGAGCCTGTTCTTAATCCTCCATTGGCGATTACTTTTGCGATACGCAAAAATAAGATCTGAAAAATTCATATTTTGCTATGCGCATTGACAGATTTGTGCTACCAGGCAATCTTCATCATCATTTTCGAATAAAGGAAACTATTGGCTGACGACCAAGCCCCCATTTCTTATAGCGGCAGGGTTTTGTGCTTTTAAAGCTATTCATTAAACGCTCGGTTTATGAACACAATGAAGGGTAGCTAATGTCAAAGGAATATCCAGAGTGTCCTGTGTATAATCATGATAACTGTAAAGAGATTGACAACCCAAAGCTATGTGCTTTGGTCAGAAATGATAAGAAGTGTCTCAGGGAGTTGCGAAAGAAAACAAAGAAGGAAAAGCCCGTAAGTACCTGATTCATGGTACAGCCCTAACCCTTCGGCAAGCGACCGGTTGATACCAATGTCGGGATACTGGCAAGATATTTTGACTTTGGATCTGTTCACTCTGACCTTTAAGCTACTCTGCAAAAGGTTATCAATACATGAAGAAAATCAGACAGAAATGCATTATCCCAAGCGCGGCTTTCTCCGTACCAAAAAAGCTCATCAAGCAATACGACCACTTTCCTGAGAGATCTCCGAACGTCGGAGACCTTGTGTTTGGGGAAGTATGCTTCCTGGGGTATCACAAAACGATCGAGAGTGCGTCCGCACGGATACACACGATTCATGATCGGACCCGAGCCGTGTTTGTGTTCGGCAACAGATACGCGCCAGACCACTTTGAAGGACTTGTTCCCGAGACCGTTGGCAATACCGTCGACTTGCTCGCCCGCAGCGGACTGGTTGGTGAGATGAAGTGCAAGAACGAGCTGATCAGCTCTCCCACAAAGCTGCGCATGCTTGGCTATATTTGCGATAGCACCGGCGAAGTGGTCAACTCGCGAGATTATGGTTTGATCAAACCCAAAAAGGCGGTGCGCAACACGCCGGGTGCCAAGGTGATCCTTTGCATCGGAACGAGCATGAATTCCGGCAAGAGCTATGCTGCGGCTGCCTGCTGTTACGCTCTATCGTCCGCTGGAAAGACGGTACGGGCTGCCAAGGTCACCGGTACAGCCAGCCTCAAAGACATCCTTCTAATGGAAGATAGTGGCGCTCAACATGTCGCTGACTTCTCCTATTTCGGTTTCCCCTCAACCTACATGTTGGAACGTGGGGATCTCATGCGGATTTTCAATGCCGTTGACATGAAGTATGGGAACAATCCCAGGAACTATCTCGTCATAGAGTTCGCAGATGGTATCTTCCAGCGCGAGACTACGATGCTGCTTCAAGAACCCAAGGTGCGCTCCCGTATCCATAAATTGGTTTTCTGCGCTGCCAATTCAGCAGGGGTTGTGGGAGGGCTCCAAGTCCTAAAGGAATCCTTCGATCTGAGTCCTTGTGCGATTTCCGGATTGTGCTCAAGTTCTCCGCTGGCCATGCGTGAGATTGCGGAGTTTACTGATATACCTATTCTGAAGAGCATGAAGAGGGATTTCAGAGAAATCTATGAACTCATAAGGTAAGGGAGCCGAACCAGGCAAATGCAGTCGGCCGCTAATCGCACCGGCTGATTTGCAACGTTATCCACACTTTCGTTATCTGCTAATTCCTTAGGAATGATGTTGATGTATTGATTTTCTTTTGGTATCTTAAATTTAGTGGAAAAACCACGGGAGAATTGAGAGGAACCTTTTACCCTTAATTTTTGTGATTCTTAATAGCCAACAAAACAGATAGCGCTGTGAAAGATCTGACCAAACACATAGTACAGGCATTGGTTGACCATCCTGAACAGGTAGCTATTTCAGAAGTAGAGGGTAAACAGAGCACGGTATTAGAGATTAAAGTGGCTAAAGAAGATATTGGGAAGATAATCGGAAAGCAGGGCCGAACCGCTCAAGCCATACGAACCATATTAAATGCTGCTTCTGCCAAAGCAAAGAAACGCACAATCATGGAAATTATAGAATAGTGCAATATTGCCTCCTCCCGGTAAAATGGCAGCCTTGCTGCTTAACTTAAAAGCATAAATCTATGCCCAAGAAATATCCTGAATGTCCGCTTGTTAATCACTCAAATTATAGAGAGCTTCACAGCCCCAAACTTTGTGCCATCGACAAGAAGGATAAAAAGGGGAAGAAAGAAGGCAAAATCAATATATCATACGATCGATCAATAAAGGCCTGTCTTTTTTGGCTGCCGGTTTCGTTCTGAAGGAAAGATCCATTTATCAAAAGTGGCGACCTGAAGTTTGAAACAATGAAAATTAATTTGAAAGGAGAATGTCAAGATGGCTAATGGGATTGTCAAATGGTTTAATAACA
>JABMQM010000391.1 GCA_013203195.1 Desulfobacteraceae bacterium
CTGGATAACCGGTCAACCAAATATAGGCACTTCTAACTTGTTCAATTTGCAGGAGAGCAACTCCTTTCAGGGGCAAACCAACGCCTGGTCCTCTGGGCCAGGATTTTTTATTTCTTTTTCATAGGCCTGGCGGGCCTCTTTTTCCAAAAGATGCTCCCGGCCGGTGTATCTGGGCGAGAAATGGAAAGGGGTGAATTGTTTTACCCGGGCCATGCCGGCAATGCGGCCGGCCTGCCAGGCGGTAAGATGACCTTTTTCCCCGGCAATATCCCTGTCATCTTCAAGAAAAGCGGCTTCAATAAAGAGGTGGTCCGCATCCTTGGCGAGCTTTACGATTTTCTCCACATTCGATTTACTGTAAGCAACATCCGCGATATACGCTACTATCTGCCCCGGGGTAATCAGGGCAATCTGCTTGGCAAGCTCACCCACGACAAATCGTTTTTGTATTGAAAGATTTTTTCCGCATTTAACTGTAAATTCTGAATGCGGGTCTTGACTGTTGAACAGGGCCTGTTTGAATTCATTCAACCAGGGACCGGTTTCAAGTCCAAGCTTGGCAACACGCTCTTTCATAATGTTGATGTGAAAGCCTTCCTGGAGCCTAAAGCCGAGGCAGGGGATATCGTGGTCCAGCAATTCGGCACAAACAGACAGGGCCGCTTCCTGGTGCAGAATACCGTTAAAAGGTTGCTTGATATCCTTTTGGGCCGGGAGAAATCTGTTCCGGCACAGGTACTCTTTAGTTATCAAATGGTCGGGGTGAACCTCGCTGACCTGTAAGCTGAATTGATAGCCGTAATGCTTGACCAGGTTCCAGGAATACCCGGCCAGCTTGCCCTCGACGTTTTGTATGAAGCCTTCCGGACCGTACATACAGATCGATTGATCACGGCCGAGGAACAGGCGCAGCAACCGGTCGAAACCGATAAAATGGTCCATATGTGTATGGGTAATAAAGATATGGCTTGTCTTGTGGATATCCCGCGGCGAAAGAGCATGAATGTCGCCCAGATCGAACATGACAGCGCGTTTTTCGAGTAAAAAGGGCACAAACAGACCGGGGTCGTCAAAAGGTCCGTTCACCAGTCTGGGGTAGAAGGAAGGGCGCATTGTTACGGCAGAAATTTAGTGACTTGCTGATTTATACAGTGGTATATTTCTTCGTCGGAACCGTAGATGTCGACAACAGCTTTATGGTTAATAAGAGTTTCGATTACAAAAGAGGTTACGTAAAGGCTGACGACATGTGGCTGGTGCACAATGCTCCGAAAAGGTGCAGTTTGATAATCAACATCAAAGTCTTCAGCACGGGTTAGTCTGCCGAGGCACTTTAAAATTTGTTCCTCAAGGGTATCTTTGCTGGTGGTTTCCACCAGATTGCTTTCAATAAGTTTCATGGCGATGGCATTGGAAAGCTGTTCATCACAATCTCTAATACCGGCGATCGCCCTTCTGCGGGCGTATTCTTTTGAAGATTCGATTTTCGATAATATGGTTGATTCGCGTGTGCTCTGTCGAAATATTTTAGCCATATAAAATCACCTTTAGAGGCTTTTGAAAAACATCCCTTTATTACTGAGAACAATATCGATTTTTAAATATTTATCTTTGGGATAATAATGTCAAGCAATATGGATTGCAAGCAAAATATTGCACCCGGATTTTTCTATTGAAATGGAAAGTGATATGGTGATAACCTGATTGACGTGGGCGGAAATAAAATGTTGGAAATCATCAAAAAATATTATCGTGTTGATCGGAGAGAAATCGCCTTTCTTAAATTTATTTTTGAGGCCTATGACGGTTTAGCAGTCTCATCAACGATCGATCCGCAGGCGGGCATCGTGATGTTTCGAATTGCTCCCGGATGCGAGGCGGATGTAGAGATGATTTTGCAGGACCTTAAAAAAGATATCATGATTGAACCATACTCTTCATTCTAAATGTTCAGCCACTAAGACATAAAGACGGGGTATGAATTATCAACCTTAAGGATTCAGTTTTATTGGTTAAATTGGTTCCATTGGTTAACAAATAAAACTAATTAAACCAATAAAACCAATCGGACAATTTAAATTA
>JABMQM010000392.1 GCA_013203195.1 Desulfobacteraceae bacterium
AAGGCCAAAAGATCTCAGAAGACGTTAGACAGATTTGAAAAGAAGCATGATCAAGCCTCTGCCGACGTATACGAAAAATATCGGCAAGGCCAATATCAGGATGACGAGGATCGCAAGAAGTGGGCCGAGCAATATGCAGCACATTTGGAAATTCTGGAACCGCTGGAAGCCCTGCAAAAAAAGGCGGAGGGTTTTTCCGTAGCCAAGAGGCTGGCCTTTATTCAGTGTGTGGGGTCCCGTGATTTTCGCTTCTATCCGTTTTGTTCAGGTTACTGCTGCATGCACTCCATCAAGGAAGCCATCATTGCCCACGAGCACGGACCGGAGACAACATCCACCATCTTCGGCATGGATATAAGAGCGGTCAGCAAAGGATTTGAAGAGTATAAAATACGCGGCGGCAAAAACTCTAATATTACCTATGTGCGCGGGCGGGTCAGCGAGATCATGGAAGGTACCGACCATAATCCGGTAGTGATTTATGAAGATACCCAACAGCGGCAGGTAAAAGAAGAAGCATTCGATATGGTAATCCTGGCCACCGCCTGTGCACCGGTCAAAGGAATCAACGAGTTGGCCAAGACTTTCGGTGTGGAACTGGATGAGTATAATTTCATTAAGACCAGCTCCCTGTCGCCGGTTGACACCAGCGTGCCGGGGATTTTTGTGTGCGGCTGCGCCGAGTCGCCCATGGACGTTCCCGAATCTGTGGCCCAGGCCTCCAGCGCAGCCGAGCGTGCCGCTGAAACTGCGATGCAATCGACCTCAGAAAAGGAGCAAGCCGTTGCCTGAGAATAAAGAGAATGACATCAAGACCGGAGTCTTTATTTGCCACTGCGGGTCCAATATCGCCGGCTACCTGGACATGGAAGCGCTGGATGACTACACCCAGACGCTTCCCAATGTAGCGTTTGTTCAGAGGAACCTTTATTCGTGTTCTGAAGGCGGTATTAACGAGATCAAAAAAGCGATCAAAGAGCAAAAACTCAATCGTGTGGTGGTCTCTTCCTGCTCGCCGCGAACCCATGAGCCCCTTTTTAGAAGTTCCTGTGAAGAGGCCGGACTGAACCCCTATCTCTTCGAGATGGTTAATATCCGCGATCAATGCTCCTGGGTGCATATGCAGCAGAAGGAAGACGGGACCGCCAAGGCCAAGGATCTGATCCGTATGGGGGTTGCCAAGGCAGCCTTGCTGGAACCCCAGGAATCGATTATGTCCCAGGTTCAGACCCGCGCCCTGGTAATCGGCGGAGGCCTTGCCGGAGTGACGGCATCAACGGCTCTTGCCAAACGTGGCTACGAAGTGGTTCTGGTTGAAAAGGAAAAGAACTTAGGCGGCATGCTCAACAAGCTCAATAAACTCGGCCCCACCATGACGGATGCGGGCGAGCTGATTGAGAAAAAGATCAAAGACGTTACCCAAAATGACAAGATTACCGTTTTCACCGGGGCACGCGTTACCACTGTTCAGGGATTTATCGGCAAATTCGATGTTGAGATAGAGACGGAAAGCGGCAATAAGAACATTGATATCGGGGTCATCATAGTCGCCACCGGCGGCCGCAACTTTGTTCCCGAAGGCCTTTACGCCTACGACGGTCAGCGGGTCGTCACCCAGCTTGAGTTGGAACAGCTTTTGAAAAAAGGTTTGAATGCAACGATTAAAAACGTGGTCATGATTCAATGTGTGGGGAGCCGCACTGAAGAAAGACCTTACTGCTCCAGGATTTGCTGCCAGACAGCCGTCAAAAACGCCATGCTGATCAAAGATCAAATTCCGGATGCCAGGGTTTCGATTCTCTATCGGGATATGCAGATGTACGGCGTCGAGAATGAGGAGATGTTTCGGGATTCCAAGGCCAAAGGAATACGGTATATGCATTACGATCCTGCTCAGCCTCCCCAGGTGGAATCAGAGCAGGTTCGAGTCTACCATTCCTTACTGGGACGAGAAATGGAACTGCCTGCCGATCTTGTGGTCCTCTCCACACCCCTGGTCGCCCAGGAAGACGCCGAGACGACCTCTCAGCTTCTCAGGGTTCCCGTGGATGAAAACCGATTCTTCCTGGAAGGGCATGTAAAGTTAAAGCCCCTCGATTTTGCCACCGACGGCATCTATCTCTGCGGCAGCGCACGCTTTCCGGCCAATATTCGTGAAGTGATCGCCCAGGGTCTGGGTGCGGCCTCCCGGGCTTCGATTCCCATGTCAAAAGGTTCCATCGTTGTGGAGCCGATTATTTCGGTTCTGTCGGATGAAGACGCCTGCCGGGGCTGTGGCCTCTGCGTGCCGCTTTGCCCTTATGGCGCCCTGGAAGTTCGCCGAACGGAGAAGGGGAGAAAGATTCATGTGATCGATGTGGCCTGCAAGGGCTGCGGCGTGTGCGCCGCCACCTGCTATCAGCATGCTTTGTCGATTAACTCCTATACAAGCGAGCAGCTTGAAGCCCAGATCGATGCTTTTTTGATTAATGATTGACGATTGGTGATTGGTGATTGATGATTGATGATTGGTGAGAATTGAACTCCGATTTCAATCAGCAATCAACAATCATAAATCGACAATCAAAGAGGGGAGATGAAAGTGGCCGACTTCGTTCCTAAAATACTGACATTCTGCTGTACCTGGTGAGGGTACGCTGCTGCTGATTTAGCTGGAGTTTCCAGACTACAATATACCCCGGAGATAAAAACGGTTCGCATCATGTGCACCGGCAGGGTAGATCCGGCCACCGTGGCCGGAGCCTTTAAAAAGGGACTTGACGGCATTATGGTCATCGGCTGCCATTTTGGCGACTGTCACTATATTACCGGGAATGTCCAAGCCAAGATTAAAATAGAGACGGCCCGCAGGCTGTTCAAACACATTGGTGTCAATGAGGATCGTCTTGCCTTTCGGCAATGCTCTTCAGGAGAGGCTGCTATCTTTGTTGAACTGGTGAGCAAGTTCAACGAAAGGATTCGAAGCTTGGGACCCATCGGGGGCGGCGGCGACGTGCTGAAAGCCCCGGAGATCTTTAAAAAGCTGGAAGCCGCTGAAGCGGTACTGGCCGGTGAAAAGATGCGCTGGGTGATCGGTAAAAAAACCGAGTTTATGGAATCCGGCAACAAATATGGTGAAATTTTCACCGAGCACGAGTTTGACCGGGCCATTGATATGATCATTGTAGAAGAGTTTGAGACCCAGGAGATTTTGGGCAAATTAAAAGAGAGGGCTCAATCCGTGAAAGGTCTGGCCGAGACGCTGGCCATTCCTTCACAAAGAGTCTTTCGATACGTAACCGCCTTGAACCGTAAAGAGATGATCCAGTTGGAAAAGGTCGACGGACGCACACCGATGTATCAACTGGCTGCGAACTCTGGCGAGTATTAGGCAAGCAGGTAATAAGGTTATAGCAGTTTTTTATTCACCGCAGAGACGCAGAGAACGCAGAGAATTTATGGTTTTTGCTTTCCGTTGAGAGGACGGAAAACAAAAAATGTCCTCTTCGGGAAAGATAAATATTTACAACACATACTGATTAAATCAAAGTAATGCTTTCGATGGTTTTCTTTTGCCGTCCTCTCAACGGCAAAAGAAAAATATTCATATTTGCGCACTCTGCGTCTCTAGCGAAGCGGGCGGTGGATATTAAATTATAGTTTCACCAAAAAAGCGCGAATATAGATAAAGAGGAACAATAGAGGTATAAGACTGTGGCAGAAAAGACTATTTTAGTTGTTGGAGGAGGTCCTGAGGGTGTTCGGACGGCTCTGAAAAAGGCCGAACAGGGAATGCAGGTAACCATCCTGGAGAAATTTCCTACCCTGGGCGCCGAAAGAATCCCCACGGATCGGCTGATTAAACCGGATGAAGCCTTTGTGAACCCTGATCTGGATAAGGTCCGCAACCATGAGAATGTCCGGATATTGACCTTTAGTGATCTCAAAAACATTTCCCGGGAAAATGGCAGCATACAGACGAGAATACTAAAGAAAAGCCTGCTGGTGGACAACAGCAAATGCACCGACTGCAAAGCCTGCATCAAGGTATGCCCGGTGAATATGATGGACGACTTTGACGAGGGTATGGGTTTCCGCACGGCCGTGGATTACTGCAACCCGCAAACCGGCGAATACAATATCTACAAAGAAGACATGCCGGTTTGCCAAGACGCCTGCCCCGTCAATCTGGATATTCGCGCCTACGTCGGCTTGATCGCAGACGGCCGGCATCTTGATTCTCTGGCCAAAATCAGGGAAAGACTTCCGCTGCCCGGCAGCGTCGGCCGTATCTGTCCGCACCCCTGCGAAACAGCTTGCAATCGGCAGTACCTGGATGAAGCGATCAGCATCTGTTTTTTAAAACGCTATGCTGCCGATGTGGAGCTGCAGCAGGAGATTGAACCGGTCTATGCAACTCCCGAGCAAAAATATTCCGAAAAGATTGCGATTATCGGAGCGGGTCCGGCCGGTTTGACCTGTGCCCACGACCTGGCAAGGCTGGGGTACAAGCATGTCAAAATCTTCGAAGCGCTGCCGGTTCCCGGCGGCTATTTCTGGGTGGGAATTCCGGAATACCGGCTGCCCAAAAAACTTCTGCAGCGTGAGGTTGATCTGATCTGCAACATGGGTGTTGAGATTCAATACAATGCGCGTGTCGGCCAAGATATCGCTTTTGAAGATCTTAGAAAAGATTATGATGCCCTGTTTATAGGTGCAGGCTGCCACACCGGCCTCAAGCTGCGCATTCCCGGTGAAGACGACTATGAAGGCATTATCGACTGTGTTACGTTTTTACGGAAACAGGCTTTAGGAGGCCTTCCGGAGGCCAAAGGAAAACTTATTGTGATCGGCGGCGGCAATGCCGCCATCGACTCGGCCCGCGTAGGCTGGCGCATGGGATTTGACGAAGTCTACATTCTTTATCGCCGCACCAAGAAAGAGATGCCGGCCAACTCCTGGGAGATAGATGCCGCCGAACACGAAGGGGTTACTATGCAGTACCTGGCGGCTCCGTTAGAAATCCT